>JAZRVW010000014.1:0-8679 GCA_045599385.1 Oscillospiraceae bacterium
CCATACGAACACGTTTTTCAGTTTCCACCGCGCCCGTATGCTGCGTTTTGCTCAATCACAATACGACAGTATTCCTCAATCGCAAAGCCTTGCCTACAAGCACGATGAAAGCTGAAAAATCTTCGACCTTAAACGCAGGGATTTTGACCTTCATCAAGGCAGAGGACGCAGGCGGGCTGGCGCCCGTCAAGGACGATAACGAAGATGAGGGGCAAAAGAACAAGCTTAAGGCGTGTTCGTATGGCGCCCCTATGCTTAAGCAACATGGAAAACAGGAAGCTTAATGAAAAAGAACTTGAGCAGATTATCGGCGGCGCTCATAATACGATTTATATTCACGGTCTGGAGACAATCGGTCCGTACGCAGCTGCAGCCCATAAGGATATGCCTGTATCGCCTTCGGGTTCCTATTCCGAAGCAGAGCGGCAGCTGATTCCCGAAAATACTGAAGCTGTATTGAAAAGCGCTTCGGAAATGCTGAAAAAGGAGTAAGAGCCATGAAAACCAAAGAAGAACTCAACGCACTTAAAGCAGAAGTGGAAACCGTGAACAAAAAGCTTGCTGAGCTTTCTGAGAACGAGCTTGAAGAAGTCGTCGGCGGCGGCTTTAAGGAGTGGCTGGAACGGGAAATTAAAAAGGGAGAGGATTATTATAGTAATACAAAGGGTCCTGTCAATCCCGGACCTGTCAATCCGATTCTCCCCGGTGTTCTGCCGGAAATAGAATAATTCAAAAAACCAAAGGAGGATAATACAATGGCAAAGACGAAAAAGGAGCTTGAAGAAATCAAAAGC
Organism: Oscillospiraceae bacterium; assembly: GCA_045599385.1. Classification (GTDB taxonomy): domain Bacteria; phylum Bacillota; class Clostridia; order Oscillospirales; family Oscillospiraceae; genus F23-B02. Next base: position 795 of record JAZRVW010000014.1, read on the forward strand.
CGCGTGGAAGAATTGAGTGCGGTGCTGCAGGAGCTTTCCGAGAATGAGCTGAGCATGGTGCTTGGCGGAATGGATATGAAAGCTTCCTTACTGGGCGGTCATGAAGAATCCTGCGTAGCTCTCGCTGGAATGCACGATGAATCCTGCACCATGTCCGGCATATTGCCCGATGAATCCTGCGTGTATCCTTCGCCTTGACTGACCTGTTCTGACCGGAGGCTTAAATGTTTACGCTGAGCGTCTGCATGATTGTAAAAAATGAAGAACGGGTGCTGGGGCGCTGTCTGGAGGGTGTCAGCAAAATCGCCGATGAGCTCATCGTGGTGGACACAAGCTCAACCGATCGCACTGCGGATATCGCAAGGCAGTACACGGACAAGGTGTTTTTCCATCAATGGCAGAACAGCTTCAGCGAGGCGCGAAACTATGCCGCGTCCCTTGCGACCTGCGACTATGTGATGTGGATTGACGCGGACTGCGTTATCGACGACGAAAACGTGAAGCGGTTTTGCGCGCTTAAATCGGACACGCCCGAGGACGTGGACGTCATCTTCGTGATATATCGCAACGACCGCGGCATTTTCAGCGATTATATCTTCCGTGACCATATCATACGGCGCTGCTATGCCGCGCGGTTTGAGGGGGACATACACGAGGCTATCCACATAAGGCCCGAATGGAAGCGGCTGTTTGCCCGCGATGTCTGCATTCTCCATCGGAAAGAATACGTGAACGAGCCGACGCGCAATCTGGATTATCTTGAGCGTGCAGGGCGCCTCAGGGGCGCAATGACCGACAGAGAGCTTGCCTATTACTGCCGTGAGCTGCTTGTCCACGGGCACCCGGAGAAGACCGTCGCGGCCTATCGGGAGCTGACCGGACGCACGAGGGATAATTTCTGCTGTTACCATTCGCTGATTTTTGCCGTCGGAGCATGGACGCAGCTGGAGCAGTATGACGTCTGCGCGCAGGAGATTGTCAAGGCGCTTCAAACGGTGGAGCCGACGGCATATATGTACTGTCAGCTCGGTCTTTGCTATGAAAAGCTCGGACGCATTGACGAGGCCGAGGCGGCGTACCGGCTTGCCACCCAAACACCCGAAAGACCCGAAACCTTCTGTATTCAGTTTTCAGGTTACACGGATTATTTCCCTGCGCTCAGAATGACAAAGCTCTGCCGCCTCAGCGGACGGTATGCGGAAGCGGCGGAGTGGAACGCCCTTGCGCGAAAAGCCTGCCCTCAGGGGCTTGAATGGAAGTGGGACGCAATCCTTCTGCGCGGGAAATCAGATAAGGCATAACCCGGAGGCAGCGGGTTCAAAGCGCTCCTCAAATATAATGAAACCCACAAAAGTCAAGACAGACTTTTGTGGGTTTCATTCTTTTTTAATCTGCGGTTAAAGTAATTGCTGAATTACCGTTTTCATAGAAGCATACAGTCAGGGCTGCCTTAACAAAGCGGCGCCGCACCATATAAACCGGGGACCTTCTTCGCCGTTCTTTCCCGCAGGCACGAACCCCGATTTTTCAAGCACTCTTTGAGATGCAGTATTTCCGGCATCGGTTTCTGCCTCGATTGTTTTCACACCCGGCTGCTTCGATGCCCATTCCGTCATGGCCCTGACCGCTTTGGTGGCAAAGCCGTTATTTTGAAATTCGGGTGAAATTCCGTAACCGATTTCGACACTTCCGTCTGCGGACAAGCCCTTAAAGCAAAGCTCGCCGATTCTCTGTCCACTCGGCAATTCGACAAACCATGCCGCATACCACTGCCGCTGCTCCGGATTTGCTTCACATGAGGCAAGCATTTCACCGTATGCTGTTTTCAGCTCCTCTATTGTCTGCTCCGATATCAGCGCACGCATTTCATCGTCTGATGCAACTCTTATGTTCAATCTGTCTGTTTTTATCAAAGCTGTACACCTTTCACAATGCGTCAAAACCCTTCAACAATTGGGGCTTCTTTTTAATCAATAAAATCAATTGCGTCAACCCGGGCACAAAGAGCCGTTGCCGTTTTCGGTATATCAACCGGCCTGAGTTTCCTTTTTCGAGGGCTCCTTATAGAAAAGCAGAAGCAGAAGACCGAAGGCGTTTGAAATCGCCTGGAAGATATACATATTGCTGTAGCCCGTGTTTACTGTGGACTGGTACATATCCTCAATTTCGGGAGCCATGTCGCGCACCGAGTCCGCGTAGTTTTCGCCTGCGGCTTCAATGGCGCCGGGTATGGCGTCCTTCACCTCGGAAAGCTGGCGTGACAGCTCCTGCATTTCGCTCATAGGCTGCTGCACAGCGAAGGGAGGAACAGCGCCCGCCTGAACTGCGGCCTGCATACCCTCGATGCCGGAATTTATGCCGTCTAATCCCGCGTCAATGCCGCCCGAAACCTTTTCGGTTACCATGGGCGCCATGTCCTTGAACATACGCTGCACGAGCAGAACGGTGTTGTCGGTGATGTTGGTCACGTCGCTGTTCTGAAGCTTATCGAGTATGTCGGCGGGCATTTCGTAGGAGCTGCCGCCTTCGCTCTCCATGTTGATTTTAACCTTCTGCATTTCGCTGAGCTTCGGAATATCCATGCCCTCAAGCATGGCGGAGAAATTGGGGTCGTTTTCGTAGCGCTCAAGGGTGCTGTCAATTTCCTGAACGTAGGGAAGAGCGGGCATTTCCGCCTCATCGGGAAGAAGCTCCATAAGACCGCCGGGAAGACCTGCGGCGGCGTGAACGATGAAGCCAACCATGATTGCGGGCGCAACCGCGGTGCCGATGGATCTTACAAGGGAAAGCGTCGCAAGGGCGGAGTTGCTTTCCTCATCGCTTGTGTTCTGAAGCATCATATAGTTGAGGGGAGTTCCCATGGTAAGACCGAGACCGAAGCCGATGACAACAAGGGAAATGATGACGTTAAGCAGACCTACGAAGCGGACTGCGACGAGGGAGAGATAGAGGCAGCCTGCGATTGTGGTGAGGAAGCCTGCTGCCATAACGGGCTTTGCGCCGTGCCTGTCGATGAGCTTGCCGGACATCATGGACGCGCCGCCCGAGCAGATGCCGAGAATGATGACGAAATAGCCGCCGCTGCCGGATTCAAGTCTGAGGCAGTTTTCCGCAAACTGCGGAATGAAAATCATGCCCATCATGGCGCAGCCGACTACAACGCCCAGAGCGAGAGTAATCATTATCTGTCTGTTCTTTACGTATTCGATGTGGAAAATCGGGTCCTCCGCTTTTTTCTCAACTCTGGCGAACAGAGGAATGAGCAGAAGGGAAGCCGCAATGAAGGGCCATACCTTCACGGAGGTGAAGGATTCGCCGAAGTTAAAGAAATCAAGATTCTTGAGACCGTACAGCAGGGCAAGAATGATGAGAGTCATGAGCAGGGTGCCCAGCTTATCCATGGCCTTTATCTCGTCAGCGCGGTTGTTGGGAAGCTTAACAAGACCTGCAATGACGATGAAAATGCAGATGGGAACGTTGATGAGGAAAATCCACTGCCAGTTTTCCGCACCCGCAATGTCAAGAATTGCGCTGCCCGCCGATGCGCCGAGAACGTTGGCAATGCCGTAAACCGCGCCCACAAGACCAAGGGCCATGCCGCGCTTTTCCTCGGGGAAGCTGGTGCCGAATTCCGCCGTGGCAACGGGCATGATTCCGCCTGCGCCCGATGCCTGAACCACGCGGCCCAGCATGAGCACGGCAAAGCTGTCAACGCTTGCCGACAGCGCGCAGATAAGTGAGCCTGCGCCGAAAAGCGCAATGCTGAGAATGTATATGGGCTTACGGCCCCGTTTGTCCGCAAGCTTACCCGAAATCGGAATGATTGCGGCATAGGTCAGGGTGTAGATTGTTATCATCCAGATGCCGAGGTTTGCGTCGACGCCAAGCTGGCTCTGAATTAAGGGGCGTGCTGGGGTGATGATACCCGTGTCGATGGCGCCGATGAAAAGACCCAGAAGATAGATTACGGACATCCACACAAGGTTTTTGGATTCCTGCGCGGGCTTAAGTGTGTTTTTGCTGTGCTTGCTCATATTTGCTGACCAATCCTTCTAATACAAACTGAAAATTCTCAAGCTGTTTTTCATCAATGCCGGAGAAAACGCGCTCAAGACTGCGGCGGTGAATTTCGTCAAGCTTCGGAATAAGCTCAAGAGCCTGAGGACTTGGCGAAAGCAGCTTTTTCCTGCGGCAGTCGGGGTCCGTTACGCAGGAGAGAAGCCCCTTTTGCTCCATGACCTGAATCTGTCGGGAAACAAGTGCCTTGTCAACGTCAAGGGCTTCCGCAATTTCGTTTTGACTTGCGTTTTCCCTTTTCAGCACAATAGCAAGAATATGATATTCCATAAGGGAAATATGATACTCCTCAAGCATTCGGCTCTGCAGCTGTCTGAGATGCTTGTGCAGTCCGCCAAGCTTTTCGGCTATCTGCTCATAACATTTCGTGGACTCCATATTGCGCCTCCTTTTCTGAAAAACAACATGCCAAACTATAGCAGAAAACCGTTGACTTGTCAACGGTTTTCTGAACGGATAATGAAATTTTGTTGAATAGCTTGCGCTTTCGGGCTATCTTGATTTGAATCGGTACATGGTTTGGGATTCAACGTCATTTTCGTCCGATTCCTCAATGGGAGTTGCCGTCCAGTCCGACCAGTCTGACCAGCGGTAGTAGATGTAAACCTTTTCGTCAAGCTTGTCGCGGTAACGGTAGAAGGTCTGTTCTTCAACCTGCTTGGTGCTTGTGGCGGTGGCGGAATTGTCTGACCAGTCGCTCCAGTCACCCCAACGCTCAAAGTGGTAGGTGGGAACTTTGCTGCGGTCACAGTAACGGTACACCGTACGGGTACGAACCTCTTTTGTGCGGGAAGAGGACTGATAGCTGTCCGAGTAGGATGACCAGCTGCCATAGCTGGCCTCCTGATAAGTGGAACGAGTAGAATATCTGTACTGAGTGCTCGGGCTACTTTCACCCCATTTAAACACTAATTCCCCGTTGATATATGTATAATACTTAGTTGTCCCATGCCAGTCTCGAAGTCCGGCATCATTCCATGAAATAGGACTCCAAACTTCATGCCATTCCATAACCTCTTTTGGAGTTGCCCTTCCACATCCGCCATCCCATGTCCAACAAGTTCCATATCCGTGCTGGTGTGCTCCGCAATATGGGCAACGGAAATAATAGTATCCATATACAGTTCTACTATCTTCTTTAATTAAGTCACTTGTAGATCTTCTGTTCCACTGCCAGCTGCTCCAACTGCTCCATTCAGTATACTTGGTGGTGTAGGAAATGGACCTTGAGCTGTATTGCGTCTTTGATTCAACCTTGCGGGAGTCGGAGGCGGTGGGTTTAGAAGTACTCCAGCTGCTCCAGGAGCCGTAGCTGCCCCAGGTGTATGTGGTATCGGCGAGGGTCCAGCCGCTTTTTGAAGAGATGCTGCCGGTTGTGGTTTCAAGATTTCTGGTGCGGTATCTTGTTTCGGTTTCGATTTCTCTGCCCTCGGCATCGGCGGGTTTCTCTGTGCTCCACTCGCTCCATGCTCCGTATTCGCCGCTGTCTGCGGTGCCGTCATAGGTCCAGCCGTCCATATCCGTCTTGTCGGCGGCCTCTTTGACCTGCTTGTCGCGGCTGCGGTACATGAGCTGCTCTTCGATGATATAATCATCTTCGTCAAGGCCTCTGGGCAATTTCTCCGACCACTCGGTCCAATCCTCCTGATAGCCGGGACCGCCGAGGAGGAATATGCCCGACACGATTGCCACCAGAAGAACTGCGGCAACAATTGCCGCGCCCTTTTTTCTCTTCTTTTCGGGCGCCTTTGCAACCTGCGCTTTCTTTTCGGGAGGCGTTTTGACGGGCGCTTTCTTTACCGGCGCTTCCTTTTTAATGACCGCAGGGGGCGGAACAATGCCGCTCATTCTGACCGTGCTGTCGTCTTCTTCGGAGCTTTCCTTTACGGTTTCGTCCTCGGAAATATCCCGATTATCTTTCGGAAGCACGGCTGCGCCGATGACTGCCGGGCTGTCGGTAATGGACACCGTAGGGTCGCAGGACTCGGCAACCGTTGCTTCGCTGTCGTCAGAACAGACTGCGTGCAGCGGGGCAAGACCTGCGGCAATGGCCTCAAGGTCCTCGCGCATTTCGGTTGCGCTTGCGTAGCGGTCGCAGGATTTGTAGGCGCAGGCCTTGAGGATAATATCCGCAAGAGCCTTGTCTGCGTTTGCGGGTGCGGGGATTTCCTCGCCGAATACTATTCTGCGCTCAAGGGCGGCATTGGTGTCAGTGTGCTTCACCATGGCAGGCGGAGGGGGAAGGAAGGGCGCTCTGTTATTGTTGAGGTAGCGGTAAAGCACGATGCCCAGGGAGTAAATGTCCACGCTGGGCCCGTACTTTTCGCCCTTGTAGACCTCGGGCGCCATGTAGGTGTAGGTACCCTTCTTGGAAAGACCGCCCGTGGTTTTTTCAACGGTTTTGGCAATGCCGAAATCACCCAGCTTGTACTGACCGTTGTTTGAAATGAAGATGTTTTCTGGCTTGATGTCGCGGTGAATGATGTTGTGCCTGCGGCACAGCTCAAGCGCCTTGCACATATCAATGCCGAGGCTTATTACGTCCTCTCTGCCGAGGGGGTGCTCCTTCGTGTGCTTGAGAAGGGGCGTGAGAAGCTCCATCTGAATGAGAATATCCCAGCCGACCTTGTTCTCATGGGGAAAAACACGGTGGCCCTTGTAGCTGACAATGTTGCTTTCGCCCTCAAGCTTCGACATGAGCTTGAATTCCTCGATAAATTCATCAACAACGCCGTGGAAATACGCGGTAACGCTTTCCTCGTCCATACCGCTGTCCATTATGCTGTCAATCTCGGATTCGTTCTGGGGAATGGTGATTGCTTTTAAGGCTGCCTTATAGATGTCGCCGTTGAAGTCGTCAACACGCTCAAGCTCAAACACCTTGCCGAAGCTGCCCGCACCTATCTCTCTGACGATTTTCCATTCGTTGAAAACTGGCTCATATTTTTTGTAGTATGTAATGTCCATAGTTTACTCCCAGTTGTCTGTAAACCTCCGTATATCAGTAATCCCACATTTCGCTGTCAATCACATAGCATAAACCGTAGTCGCTATATCTGTAGGGGATATAACGTGAGGAACCGTCTGCGGTAACGGTAACGAAGTACGGGTATCCGTCATCGTAGCCCAGTCTGTTGTGTCTCTCTTTCATAACGCAGTTTCCGTCCGGAGTGAAGAATCCATACGTATAGTAATCCTCCGTATCTTCAATGGTTTCCATGGTCACACGGTAGTAGGTTCCAATGCATTCGCCCTCATCCGAATAGATTTCCAGAGTGTAGCTTTCCCAGTTATCATCCGGATAGCAAAGGTATATGAGGTTGCCTTCAGTGTCAAACTGACCCTCAACCAAACCCCTGTTAATGTCTATCCAGCTGAAATTGCTCATGCAGCAGTCGCCGCCAACATTTACAGTCAGAGCAAACCTTTCCACGTCCCATTCAGCGTTGAATTCTTCGATTATATATCCTTTCGCGTTATAGATTGCGATATTTCTTGTGCCGCCGGCTTCATCGTAGAGCATTCTCAGGTCACCGTTTGCGTTGTCCCAGCTGATGCTGTGGTCTATCCTGTTCACACTGATTCGGCAATTTCCCTCGGAGTCATAGGTGTTCTCACTTAACAAATTGCCGTTTTCATCGTAAGAATATTTACCAATGACAACACTGTTTTCATTGAAGTATGTTTCTTCTTTTGTTACCAGCTTGTTAAACCATCCATAGTTTTCCGCATACTCACAGTACTCATCTTGTCCCGTTACAACTCTGTGCGGATAACACTTCGTCGCAAGACCGATTATGAGAAGGAG
>JAZRVW010000015.1:0-8903 GCA_045599385.1 Oscillospiraceae bacterium
TCGGATATAATGGCGACGGTCGGTGTGATGTTTCGGGCTGGACAGATATCGTTGCAGTAAGTTCAGGTGGTTATCACACAGTCGGTCTCAGGTCTGACGGCACCGTGGTGTCGGCCGGATTTAATGACTGCGGTCAGCGTGATGTTTCGGACTGGACAGGTATCGTTGCAGTAAGTGCAGGTAGAAATCACACCGTTGGTCTCAGGTCTGACGGAACTGTGGTTGCAGTCGGATATAATGACAACGGTGAGTGCAATGTGGGCGGCTGATAATACCGTTAAAGGAGATGTGTAAGCATGGATATTACATACTACAAAAAATATGAGCCCATATTCGGCTCGTGGCATATAGTGCGCGAGATTGGCGAGGGCAGCTTCGGCAAGGTCTTCGAGATTGAGCGCGAGGACTTCGGCCAGACCTATAGGGCGGCGCTGAAGGCAATCACCATTCCCCAGAACGAAAGCGAGCTGAAAAGCTCTCTGCTGGAGTTTGACGAAAACGAAGAAAGCGTCACCTCGTACTATGAGGGCATCGTGGGAGAGGTGGTGTCGGAGTTTGCGCTCATGTCGAGGCTCAAGGGCCACAGCAATGTCGTAAGCTACGAGGACCACGCGGTATACCGCCACGGCGAAGGCATAGGCTGGGATATACTCATACGCATGGAGCTTCTGACGCCTCTGCTGGATTATATGCGCTCAAACGAGATGGACAGAGACATGACCGTCAGACTGGGCATAGATATGTGCAGGGCGCTGGAGCAGTGCAAGAAGCAGGACATCATTCACCGCGACATCAAGCCCGAAAACATTTTCATCTCCGAATTCGGCGACTTCAAGCTTGGCGATTTCGGCATAGCCCGCGTGGCAGAAAAAACCACGGGCGGAATGTCCAAGAAGGGCACCTATACCTACATGGCGCCCGAGGTTTACAAGGGTGAGGCATACGGCGCAAGTGTGGACATCTACTCTCTCGGACTTGTGCTGTACAGACTGCTGAACAGCAGCCGCGCGCCATTCCTGCCCCAGCCTCCCGAGCCCATCAACCCGTCGGCGAGGGAATCGGCGCTTATGCGCAGAATAGGCGGCGAAAAAATACCCGCGCCCGCAAAGGCGGACAAGGCGCTTGCGGATATAATCCTCAAGGCCTGCGCCTATAATCCGAAGGACAGATTTTCCTCTCCGACTGAAATGCGCAAGGCCCTTGAGGCCGTTGCCGCAGCTTCCGAGGACGAGGCGGTTCCTGCTGCCGCGGAAGCCGATTCCGAAGAGAAAACGGTGGCAATGAAGCCCGCCGCGCCCGCAGCTTCGGAGAAAACGGCGGCAATCATGTCCGAGGCACCCACGCAGAAAGAAGCTGTAGCCGTTGGCGTTTCCGCCGCAAAAAAGAAGCTGCCCGCGGCGGAAAAAGCCTCTGCGGAGGTAAAATCACCTGATCCCGCAAAGAAAGCCGCGGCGGAAAAACAGCGCAGCTCCTTCTCCGTCGGTCAGGCGCTGTGCGCATTTGCGCTTGTTGTGTGCCTGCTCTGCGGAATTTTCGGCGCGGTAAGCTCCGTGAATAAGCCGGAAACTGTTGTCACGAAGCTTGAAGAAATCAATTTCGGCGAGCTTGACGTTGCTACAGCCTGGGATGCCATTGCTCAGATAGAAGACGGTATCGCACAGCTCAAGGAAAATGAGCAGACCTATCTCAGCGGCGTGGAAACCTACGTTGCGGGTAAGGAGCAGCTTGATAAGGGGCAGAAGCAGCTTGATGCCAACTCTCAGACTTACCTCGAAGGCAAGGAACTGATAGCCGAGATGGAAAGCCTCATGCCCGCTATTCAGGGTATGGCAAGCGCGGTGCAGAATGTACGTGACTTTAACAAGGGCACAATAAGCGGTGACGCTGACCAGTATCTTGGAAACCTGCGAGCAAGTGTCAACAGCTTCCTCGCAAACACACAGGCAGTTGCAGCACTCAGCAACCTGGTTGGTATGGACATTTCCAGCCTTCTCGCTAACAACCCCACCGACACCTCTATCGTCGGCAATATTGTCAATATGTACTATGACGGTCTTGCACAGCTCAAGCAGTACGAAGACGGTCTCCTGCAGCTCGCAGACGGCAAGGCTCAGCTCGCTGAGGGTGATGCACAGCTCAGCCAGTTCGAAGACGGCGAAGCTCAGATTGCTGACGGCATTATGCAGCTTATGATGAACATGGCTCCTGCCTACCGCGTGAATAGCAATGAGCAGATTGTTGACTCTCTTGCAGAACGTCTTGCCGAAGAGCTTGACACCGAAATTCCCGAGCTCTACAACAAAGAGGGCCTCGACGAAGCCGCATACGAAGAGCTCTGCAATGCAGTTCTCGATAAGCTCTACCAGCAGGACGCAAAGGGCAATTTCATCTGCGCAGAGCGTGACGGAAAGTCCATGGCACTCCTCGACCTTGACAGGTGCGGCCTCGTTGTTGAGAACGCAGAGCAGTATCTTGATGACCTGGAAGCTGCCATGTATGATGCCGAGGTGAACGGAACGGACACGAAATACACGACAGTTGAAGAAAAGGGCGTTTCCACGGCAGCGCTGCTGATTTGCGCTCTGCTGGGACTTGCTGCGGGCGTTTTGGGAATGCTCGGAAAGAGCGTGCCTGCCGTGATTGCGGGCTTTGCCGCCGCAATCGGAGCCTTTGCCGTCAAGCCTTTCTTTACGGGCAATAATTACCCCATGATTCCGCTTTCCGCAAACATCACGCCCGACCTGATGCTTGTGGCGATTGCGGTCAGCGCGGCAATCAGCCTTTGTGTCGGCGCAGTGAAGCTTGTAAACAAACGCACATAATGTTCAAAAACAAGAGCAGACTTTGTCTGCTCTTGTTTTTTTCTGCCTGAAATTGTATAATAAAATGTCTAAGTATACAAAAACGCCGTCGGCACAGCCGTGCATGGAGGATTGCAGTATGAACGAAGAAATTTTCAGAAAGAAAAGTCTTGAAAGGATTAAGTCTCCCGAAAGCCTCAACGACTACGTGCGGGTTTCAAACCCGGGCGTGTGGCTGCTGCTTGCGGCGGTAATTCTGCTGCTTGCGGGAGCGTGTATCTGGGGCATTTTCGGTCATATTGATACTACCGCTGACGCAGACATTCATGTGAAAAACGGCGAGGCCTTCTGCTATGTTGCCGAAGAGGATATGCAATATGTGGAAGAGGGCATGGAGATAAAGTGCGGCGATGTCACGGGAACGGTGGCGGAGCTTGACCGCAAGGAAAACATTGTCATTGCAGACATTGAGCTTCCCGACGGCCATTATGACGCCGTTATTGTCATTGAAAGCATAAGGCCCATTTCCTTTATCATGAACTGAGGTACGTTATGGCAGAAAAGATTAAGCGGCCCGTCAGAAACGGCGTGGCAAAGGTGCCCGTAATCATGCAGCTTGAGGCTCTTGAATGCGGCGCCGCCTGCCTCACCATGATACTGGCCTATTATGAAAAATGGATACCGCTTGAGCAGATACGCTCCGACTGCGGCGTTTCCCGCGACGGCTCCAACGCCGTGAATGTGCTCAAGGCCGCAAGACATTACGGACTTGACGCAAAGGGCTACCGCATGGAGCCTCAGGCGCTTAAGGAAAGCGGAAGCTTTCCCTGCATTGTCCACTGGGAGTTCAACCACTTTGTCGTCCTTAACGGCTTTAAGGGCAACAAGGTTTACTTAAACGACCCCGCAAAGGGCGCCTATACCGTTTCCATGGAGAAGTTTGACGAGTCCTTCACGGGCGTGTGTCTTACCTTTGAGCCCTCGGACAGCTTTGAGCCCTCGGGAAAGCCCAAGAGCATGCTGTCCTTCGCGGCAAAGCGCCTGAAGGGAACGGGAACCGCCGTTGCGTTTACGGCGCTGACGGGCATAATCGCGGCGCTCGTTGGCGTTATAAGCCCCGCCTTCTCCCGCGTTTTTCTTGACCGTCTGCTTACCCATCAGAATCCCGACTGGGTTCTGCCCTTCCTGCTTCTGCTGGGCGCCTTCAATCTTGTGCAGATTGTTATGTCCGCCATGCAGGCGGTTTACAGCCTGCGCATAAACGGCAAAATGGCGGCGGTGGGCAACACCACGTATATGTGGAAGGTGCTGCGGCTTCCCATGGAGTTTTTCTCACAGCGAATGGCGGGCGATATTCAGGACCGCCAGAGCGCCAATGCAAGCATCGCCAACACGCTGATAAACACCTTCGCTCCGCTTCTGCTCAACGGCGTGATGATGATTTTCTATTTCGCGGTCATGCTGCGCTACAGCGGGCTTCTCACCCTTGTGGGCATTGCCTCGCTGACGGTCAACGCACTTGTTTCCACCTACATATCCAAAAAGCGCGTTAACATCACCCGCGTTGCCCTGCGCGACAGCGCAAAGCTTTCCTCCGCAACCGTTGCGGGTATTCAGATGATTGAAACCATAAAAGCAAGCGGCGCGGAAAACGGCTATTTTGCCAAGTGGTCGGGCTATCAGGCAAGCGTGAACACCCAGCAGGTGAGGTTCCTGAAGCTCAACCAGTATCTCGGCATGATTCCCCAGTTCGTAAGCACCCTTGCCAACAGCGCCGTGCTGATTCTCGGCGTATGGCTCACCATGCAGGGCAGATTTACCGTCGGCATGATTATGGCCTTCCAGGGCTTCCTCAGCTCCTTCATGCAGCCTGCGCTGACGCTCGTTTCCGCAGGACAGACGCTTCAGGAAATGCGCACCCAGATGGAGCGCGTTGACGACGTTATGGAATACCGCGAGGACAGCGTATTTGCGGAGGAGGGCACCTCGGAGAAGGAATACAGAAAGCTCAGCGGACGGGTTGAGCTTAAGAATGTCAGCTTCGGCTATTCGCCCCTTGCAAAGCCCATGATAAAGGGCTTTGAAATGAGCCTTGAGCCCGGCAAATCCGTTGCAATCGTCGGTCCCTCGGGCAGCGGCAAATCCACGGTGTCCAAGATGATTTCGGGACTTTACAGACAGTGGGAGGGCGAAATCCTCTTTGACGGCAAGCCCCTTGAAGAAATCGAAAGCAGCGTCTTCCGCGGCTCACTTGCGGTTGTTGACCAGGACATCATTCTTTTTGAGGACACAATAGCAAACAACATCAAGATGTGGGACGAGAGCATTGAGGACTTTGAGATGATTCTTGCTGCCCGCGACGCACAGCTCCACGATGACATTATGCAGCGTCCCCTTGGCTATCAGCACAGGCTTGCGGAGGGCGGCAGGGACTTCTCGGGCGGTCAGCGGCAAAGGCTTGAAATTGCCCGCGTGCTTGCTCAGGATCCCACCGTCATCGTTCTCGACGAGGCCACCAGCGCCCTTGATGCCAAAACCGAGTATGAGGTGGTAAAGGCAATCCGGGACCGCGGCATAAGCTGCATTGTCATTGCCCACAGACTTTCCACCGTGCGCTCCTGCGATGAAATCATCGTCATGGATAAGGGCGTTATCTGCGACCGCGGCACCCATGAGGAGCTCATGGAAAACAGCGCGCTTTACCGCGAGCTTATCAGCGCAGAATAAGGGGGTGGACGTATGAGCTGGTTTGACGAACAGATTCGCTACCGCAGGGAAAAGGACAACGAAAGCTTTGCGGAAGCCATTGACTCCATTGCGGGCGCCGTCATGGGCAGGCGTCTTACGGACGCCCTCGACGGCAGCGAAATTGCGCAGTCCGCAATAGATGAGATACTTAAATATTTCCACCACAAAAGTAAAAACGATGAGCTGCCGCCGCAGATTGACAGCCTTGACGAGCAGCTTGAATACCGCATGCGCCCCTACGGCATCATGCGCCGCACGGTTTGTCTCGACAAGGGCTGGTACAGACACGCGGTGGGGCCAATGCTCGGCACGCTTAAGGAAAGCGGAAGCGCCGTTGCACTCATTCCCGGAAAATTTTCGGGATATACATATCTCGACCTGGCTACTGGCAAGAGAGTAAAGCTCAGCCGCAGAACCGAAGCCCTTATTGATGAGGAGGCGGTGTGCTTCTACAAGCCTCTGCCTTTGAAGTCCCTGACAATGAAGGATTTGCTTGTGTTCATGCTTCAGCAGCTGAGCGTTTCCGACATTGTGCTGTATGTGGGCATGATGGCGCTGACGGCGGTGCTGGGTCTGCTTTCGCCGCTGTTCACAAAATGGCTGTTCGGAAGCGTGCTTGAATCGGGCAGCACGCAGGTGCTGCTGGCGCTTGCGGGCTTCATGCTGTGCTTCTCTCTGTGTCAGCTTTGCGTGGGCGTGTTCCAGTCCCTCATAAACGCAAGGCTGGGCATAAAGCAGGACATCGCGGTGCAGGCGGCGGTTATGAACCGCATAATGAGCCTGCCGCCGAAATTCTTCCGCGAATATTCCGCAGGCGAGCTTACGCAGCGCTCAGCATACGTGCAGTCCCTCTGCTCAACGCTTTTCAGCACAATCGGCACAACGGGACTTACCTCGCTGTTCTCGCTTATCTATATAGGTCAGATTTTCGCCTTTGCTCCTGCGCTTGTTGCGCCGTCGCTTATAATTACGCTTGCGACAATCGCGGTTTCGCTGACCACGACCTTCGCGCAGATGAAAATCACAAAGGAAAAGATGCTGCTTTCCTCAAAAACAAGCGGCATGACCTATTCCATGATAAGCGGCATTCAGAAGATAAAGCTTGCGGGCGCGGAAACGCGTATGTTCTCCCGCTGGGCAAAGCAGTACGCAAAGGAGGCGGCCCTTGAGTACAATCCGCCCGCCTTCCTCAAGCTCAGCGGAACAATCAATCTTGCGATAACTCTCATCGGAACGCTCGTTCTCTACTGGCTTGCCATAAAGAACAATGTTTCCGTTGCGGATTACTACGCCTTCAACGCCTCCTACGGCATGGTGTCGGGCGCCTTTGCCGCCTTTGCCTCCATTGCGGTTTCCCTTGCAAACATAAAGCCCACGCTTGAAATGGCAAAGCCCATACTGGAGGCAGAGCCCGAGCTCAGCGAGGGCAGGGAAATCATCACAAATCTACGCGGCGGCATTGAAATAAGCAATCTTTCCTTCCGCTACGGAGAGGATATGCCCAACGTCATCGACAACCTTTCGCTGAAAATAAAGCCCGGCGAATATCTTGCGATCGTGGGCTCAACGGGCTGCGGCAAGAGTACGCTCATGCGTCTTCTTCTGGGCTTTGAAAAGGCGCAGAAGGGCAGCATCTACTATGACCGCAGGGATATATCCAGGCTTGACCTCAAATCTCTGCGCCGCAAAATCGGCGTTGTCATGCAGGACGGCAAGCTGTTTTTGGGCGACATCTTCTCAAACATCACGATTTCCGCGCCCCAGCTCACTCTTGGCGAGGCATGGGAGGCGGCGGAAATTGCGTCCGTTGCCGATGACATACGGAATATGCCCATGGGTATGCACACCCTCATTTCCGAGGGGCACGGAAGCATATCCGGCGGTCAGCGCCAGCGGCTTATGATTGCCCGCGCCGTTGCGGCGAAGCCGAAGATACTCATGTTTGACGAGGCGACAAGCGCCCTTGACAACGTGACGCAGAAAAAGGTTTCTGAGGCAATCGACAGCCTCAACTGCACCCGCATCGTAATCGCCCACCGCCTTTCCACAATTCGCCACTGCGACAGAATAATCGTGCTGGACGGCGGTCATATCGTGGAGGAAGGCAGCTACGATGAGCTTATTGCGCGAAACGGCTTCTTCGCGGAGCTTGTTGAGCGTCAGCGTCTTGACGTGGAGGTAAAAAAATAAAGAGCGGAAATTTCCGCTCTTTATAAGGGCCTGATTATCAGGCATCGATTATGTCAAGAAAGGGAGCAATAATGCCGTCGCAGTCCGGAACGTTGCAAACGGAAGGCCGGTTGGAACCGTAAATCTTGCCGCATTTGCTGCACTTGTACTTTCTGACGCTGATGATTGTTCCGCCGGAAACCTGCTCCATTTCCTGCTCGCCGAGTTCATTTATTTTCTTATCAGACATTTTTCTTCCTCCTTCTTTGTCTTTGCATATAATTATACGACAAAAGGAGAAAAAAGGCTACTGTTTTTAAAGGAGGCTTTGCCATGACAGCTACAGAACAGTTCAAAGCGGAAATATACACGGACTATTACGGCAAGGTTCTGGGTTATCTGAAAAAACAGCTTGGTGACCCCGAAACCGCCGAGGACATCGCCTCCGAGGTTTTCGTCAAGGTTTATGAGAAGCTGGACAGCTTTGACGAGAGCAGGGCTTCGCTTTCCACATGGATTTTCACCATAACACGCAACAAGCTTACGGACCACTTCCGCACCCGCAGGGTGATGAGCGAAATTCCCGAAACCTATGCCGACGAAAACGACATCGAGGAAAACTACTGCAATTCCGAAATGCTTGAAACTCTTGCCGACGCGCTTGAACAGCTTGATGAGCGCGAGCGGGATTTGATTGTCATGCGCTATTATTCAAAGCTGACGCTGAAGGAAATTGCGGAGAGAATGGACATCTCCTATGCCTATGTGAAGGTGCTTCACAACAAGGCGCTTTCACAGATGCGAAAATTTTTCTGAAAAACAATTAGCCATTCGGGAAAAATGCTCGTATATAGATATGAATTTACGGAGGTGTTCGCCTTGGAAAATAAACTGAAAAGCATTTTTGAATATCAGCGCTTTGAAAATAACGGCAGACTTGCCGGAATGATAGCTGAAACGGAAGAAAGATACTCGGCAACAGAGCTCAGCGATGAAGCGCTGTTCTTTGTCAATGCCGCGGGAATTACCGACATCGGCAATGACAGAAACAAAGAATAAAAAGACAGCTTCGGGAAATGCCCGAAGCTGTCTTTTTAATTAGCTTATTGGATTAGCTCAGTCAACAAGGGAATTGTTGAGGAAGCGGAAGAATACAAAGCACAGACCGCCGCCCAGAAGAATGTT
>JAZRVW010000016.1:0-6747 GCA_045599385.1 Oscillospiraceae bacterium
GAATACTGCTCATCTTCGCTGTTAAGATTAAAGACATGCACCGTGCTGCCTTTTTCATTTGCGGTAAGCACCGCCAATGTATTTTTCTCCGAAAGCGCCGCTTTTATTAAATAGCCCGAGGCGCTGTACCATTTGTAAAGCGGCGTAACATTTTCATCGAAAACCGTGACGCTGCCTTTGTAGCCCGCTTCCTCTGCGCACAGGACAAAATGACCGTCGGCGCCGATTGCGGTTGACATAATTTTATTATTTATCGTATTATGTCTTATTTCTTTGCCGTCCGAGAGGTAAATATCATGCTCTCCGTAAATCAGGGCATAGCTCCCCGCTGTGTCGTACATAGGCTCCACAACGCAGTTTTTCTCAGAAAAAAGCTTTTCGCCGTTTAAGTCATAGGCGGAAATTTCATCATTCCCTATGCAGAATACAGCGGTTTCCGCAGCAAAGCATTCGCCGTATGTATCCGTTGAAAAGCTTATGTCCGACACACCGCAGGCAGTCATCAGCAGGGTTAAAACAAGGATTGGTATTATTTTTTCATGCTTCATCAGAGTTCCTCAAAGCGAGCAGTGAATAGTGCGGCAAGAGCAGATTGCGAAGAGTTTTGAGCTGCAAAAAGGCGTTTTCCCGCAGGAATTCTTTGTGTATTTCAAGGGGAAGCAACGCATTTGCGGCTCAAAATAACCGCAATATGCCGATGGCGTACTGTTCAGTGTTCGCTTAACATCATCTCGCCGACGGCTCCGTCGTACCAGACTCTGTTGAGATAAAGTCCCTGAGGTGGCATGGTGGGGCCCGTCAGCCTTCGGTCGCCTATTTCGAGCAGCCCGGGGATATCCTCGGGCACCAGCTTACCGTAGGCCGCATATACCATTGTTCCCACCATTGCCCTGCACATATTATACAGGAATCCGTCTGCACAGATGCGCACTGTTATGAGGTCGTTTTCTTTCTCAACCCTGCACCAATGCACCGTGCGGACGGTTGTTTTCGTTTCCGTTCCGAGTGAGCGCACCGCCGCGAAATCGTGGGTGCCCTCAAAGGCTTTGCCTGCCCGCTTCATCAGCTCTATATCCAGAAACTGCGGATAGAAGCAGGCGCGCTTTTCAAGAAACGGATCTCTGATATTTGAATTGTGTATCTTATAAATATATTCCTTTTTGATGCAGGAGGAGATGGCATTGAAGTCATCGGGAACCTCGATTGCATCAAGAACCGCAATATCATCGGGCAGACGTGAGTTTGCCGCAAGAGCTATGCGGTCTGTGGGTATGCGGCAGTCCGTGCGGAAATTTGCACAGTAGTTCATGGCGTGGACTCCCGCGTCCGTGCGGCCGCAGCCCGTAAGCTTCACGGGGTGCTCGCAGATTTTACTCAGAGCCTCCTGCACCGTCTGGCACACGGAAACGTCTTCCTTCTGCACCTGCCACCCGTGATAGCGGCTGCCGTCATATCGAAGCTTTAAGGCGATATTTCTCATAATCCGAAATGTTTCATCACGTAAATCGCGGCAAGGAACAGGGCGCCGAGAAGCAGCGCAAGCCAGTCGCGTTTTACCATTTTAAGCTGTTTCATTCTTGTTCTGCCCTCACCGCCGTGGTAGCAGCGGCTTTCCATGGCAACGGCAAGCTCGTCCGCACGTCTGAAGGAGGACACAAACAGAGGCACAAGAATTGGCAGAAGCGCCTTTGCCCTCTGCAGAAGACTGCCCGTTTCAAAATCCGCGCCTCTTGCCTTCTGGGCGGACATTATCTTGTCCGTTTCCTCAATGAGCGTTGGAATAAAGCGCAGCGCCATGCTCATCATCATGCTCATTTCATGCACGGGCACCTTGATTTTTTTCAGAGGATTCAGCAGAAGCTCCATGCCGTCAGTGAGTGCAATGGGGCTTGTGGTGTAGGTCAGCGTAAAGGTGCCGATGATGAGAAGAATGATGCGCAGGCTCATCATAACAGCCTTTTCAATGCCCTCCCACGTTATTGGCCAACCCTCCGCAACGGGAGTTCCGTCGGTGTAGAAAATGTTCAGCAGCGCCGTGAGAATGATAATGAATATAAGGGGCTTGAGTCCCTTGAAGGCGGATTTGGGCTTGATTTTCGCAATCGCAAGGCAGAAAACCGTAACCGCGATAATCATTGCGTAGCTTGGCCAGCCGGTTGCGGAAAACAGACCGACAATGTAGACGATGACCAGCAGAAGCTTTGTTCTCGGGTCAAGGCGGTGAACAACGGTATCACCGGGGAAATACTGGCCCAGAGTTATATCACGAAGCATTACGCACCCTCCTTTCCGATTTCAAGGAGAGCATTCAGCAGCTGTTCAGTGGTGTAGATTCCCTTCGGAATTTCAACACCGCGCTGCTTCAGCGCCACGGCAATTTCCGTAGGTACAGGTACACTAAGACCGATTTCCTTCAGCTCCACCGGATTGGAGAACACCTCTTCCGGAGTTCCGTCAAAGCGTACGCGGCCCTTGTTGAAAACTATAAGTCTGTCGGCAAGGCGCGCCACATCGTCCATGCTGTGACTTACGATTATTACCGTAGAGCCGGTGCGGTTGCGGTAATCTACGATGGTCTTCAGTATCTGCTCGCAGCCCGAAGGGTCAAGTCCCGCTGTGGGCTCGTCGAGAATAAGCACTCCCGGTCGCATGGCGATGACGCCTGCGATTGCCACGCGGCGCTTCTGCCCGCCTGAAAGCTCCAGAGGTGAGCGCTGGAAATACTCCTCGGACACTCCCACAAGGTCGGCGGCTTCCCTTACTCGCTCGTCAATCTCCGCTTCGGAAAGCTTCATATTCCTGGGACCGAAGGCAATATCCAGATAAACCGTTTCCTCAAAAAGCTGATACTCGGGATACTGGAACACAAGCCCGACCTTTGAACGCGCTTCTTTTGTTGCGGTTTTGGAGGCGTTGATGTCGTTTCCGTCAATCTCCACCTTGCCCTTGCCGGGCTTCAGCAGACCGTTAAGGTGCTGGATAAAGGTGCTTTTGCCGCTGCCGGTATGACCTATCAGTCCCACAAGCTGACCGTGAGGTATTGTGATGTTAACATCGTCTATTGCAATTTTTTCAAAAGGCGTGTCTGCACTGTAAATATGTGTCAGGCCGCTTACTTTTATTTCTGACATTTATCTTTTACCTTTATTTTATAGCCTTTGCAATTTCGTCGGCGCAATCTGCAACGGAAAGCGCATCAAGGTCAAGGGAAAAACCCTTTTGGTTCAGTTCGTACATAAGCTCCGTGGTTGCGGGAACCGTAAGTCCCTCGCTGCGCATAAGCTCCACCTGCGAGAACACCTTTTCGGGCGTTCCGTCCGCAACCACCTTGCCGTTTGACATGACAACAACGCGGTCAGCATTCACGCACTCGCTCATGTGATGGGTTATGAGCACAACCGTTATTCCTTTTTCGCGGCAGAGTCTGGTGACCGTTTCGATTACCTCTCTTCTGCCCCTGGGGTCAAGCATGGCCGTAGGCTCGTCAAGAACGATGACCTCGGGCTCCATGGCGATTACTCCCGCAATGGCAACACGCTGCTTTTGTCCGCCTGAAAGAAGATGGGGCGCGTGCATGCGAAATTCGTACATATCCACCTGTCTGAGCGCGTTATCAACACGCTCTCTGATTTCCCCGGAGGGTACGCCGAGGTTTTCCGGGGCAAAGGCCACGTCCTCCTCAACCACATTGGCAACAATCTGATTGTCGGGGTTCTGGAAAACCATGCCTACTGTGCGGCGGATATCCAGAAGCTTTTCCTCATCGGCGGTGTCAATGCCGTTAATCAGCACCTTGCCCTCAGTCGGCAGAAGGATTGCGTTCAGGTGCTTTGCAAGTGTGCTTTTTCCGCTGCCGTTATGACCGAGAACGGCAACGAAGCTGCCCTTTTCTATTTCAAGCGACACTCCCATGAGAGTTTCAATTTCATCTCCCGGGTATGTGTAATGAAGGTTTTTGATTTCAATAATGTTCATTTACTTCTCCCAACGGCATGTTGCTCCGCAGGGCAGCACAAGGCCGCTGTCCGTAACCGGCAGTCCAAGCTCCTGGGAATCGGAATGACCGCCGAATTTTTTTGTGAATATGCTCTCGGTGACGTAGGAAAGAACGGAAGCCGAAAGTCCCGTTGTATAGGAGTTTATGATGACGAACAGAGGGTCATCGGAGAGAACTCCCGCACAAAGTGATACAAAAGGCCACAGATTCTGCTCAAGCTTCCAAATCTCACCGCCGGGTCCGCGTCCGTAGGAGGGCGGATCCATGATTATTGCATCGTACTTGCGTCCGCGGCGAATTTCGCGCTCCACAAACTTGGCGCAGTCATCAACAATCCAGCGTATCGGAGCATCGGACAGCCCCGAAGCCGCCGCGTTCTCCTTTGCCCATGCCACCATGCCTTTTGCGGCATCAACATGGCACACCGTGGCACCCGCCTTTGCGCAGGCAACGGAAGCCGCGCCCGTGTAGGCGAAGAGATTCAGCACATTTATTGGACGGCCTGCGCTGCGGATTTTCTCCATTGCCCAGTCCCAGTTGCATGCCTGCTCGGGAAAAAGTCCCGTGTGCTTGAAGTTCATGGGCTTGACGTTGAAGGTCAGCTCGCCGTAGTGAATTTTCCAGCTTGCAGGAAGGCCACCCTTGTCCCACGAGCCTCCGCCCGTTTCACTGCGGCGGTAGCGCGCATCGCGGCAATTCCAGCGCTCATCTTCACGCGGGGTTTCCCAAATTGCCTGGGGGTCGGGACGCACGAGATAGTAACTGCCCCAGCGCTCCAGCTTTTCACCCTTGGAGCAATCCAGAAGCTCAAAATCCTGCCATTTATCTGAAACATACATGATAGACGATACTCTCCTAATTATAATTAGACATAGTATTTTACCACTTTTTACTGAGCCTTGCAACATTAATGCGGCGTTTTTTAAAACTGATGGTAACAAAAAACAGCTTCCCTTGGGAAGCTGTTTTGAACATTACTTTTTCTTTTTTCTTTGTCCGCAGAAGGTGCAGAAGCCGTCGGCACCGTAGTAGTGGCGACCTACGGAAATATGCTTGCGCACATTTTTATAGTGCATAACCTCGAGTCTGCTGAGTTTCTTGTCTTTCGAAACCTGTTTGCAGGCCTTAAGCAGTGAAATGCAGGCAAAAGCAAAAATAGTGCCGAACACTATAAAAATCACAAAGGCAACCCAAAGCATGCCCTCAGATGTTTTCTCCAGCATATCAGCATTGGCAAAGGGGCGGAAATATACAGCCGCTGCAAAAGCCACAAGTGTCAGTAAAAGGTAAAGAATAACATTTGACATGCGCGGCGGAAGCTTTTCACAATGCGGACAGACTTTCATGCTGTCAGGAATGCCGTTGCGGCAGTTTTTGCAAACTTTCATATCATTATCCTTCTCAATTCAAAACCACAGCCGAAGCTGTGGTTTTAGATATTATATTACTGTTCCCAAACAGCCTGGCCTTCTTCAAGAATCTCGCCTCGGTTATATGCCTCAACGATTTTATGAATGGCATGGTCTGCAAACACGGTGGAAATCTTATCCTCAGTGGGAATGGGGAACTCTTCCTCGGTAAGCTCGGGAAGCTGCTCAGTGCGGCGCATATTTACAATTGCATTGCGGATACGCTGCTGCTCCTCAACAGTATGCTTACGCATCAAGTCGTCGGGTGCAAGCTCCTTGACGTCTATTCTGCCTGCAAGACGATCAACCTCAATGATGCCGAAGCCGTGCTCAGCCTTGCCGAGAGGGAAGTAACGGTAAACGAGCTTTTCGTCGCTCTTTTCTATAAGTCTGAAAGTAACCATGGTTTTCCTCCAAAAAATCGATTTAAGTGGAAATATTATACCCTATTTATCGCGTTTTTGCAAGAAAAACCGTGAGCTACTTACGTTCACCTTGATAATGAATTCTTACATAGATCGAGACTTAGGAGAATCATAAATGCAGAAAGATATCAGTATTATGAGAATCTTACTATCTGTGTCATACCATTTGTTGCATAATAAAAATTTTTCAGGTGCTTGTCCAGAAAATCCTGACCAAAATATATTCTGTTAGTTTTACAGTATGCGTAATTCATCTTAATAAACTTTTTTAATTCGTTGTATGCTTTGAGAGTCTTATGGCTGCATCCGTCAGAAATATACAGTCTGCCCACCTCATAGGTCCTTGATAGCTCATTGCATCTGAAGCAGTTATCAAATTCAATTGCGTCAGTCACATCGCCTCCATCCGGAATTATCAGAAACCCACAAAAATCAGTACTCATTTTTTCAATGATAATGCACTCAGGGTCCATAATTACACAATGAGAATTAACGTCAATAAAGCTGCATCTTCTCTTCAACACCTTTGCCACAAAACGAATAACGTCAATCTCGGAATGGACAAAGCAAATTTGTCTGCTCATAAAATCACCTCAACTCTACGAAATATTAACATTTAGAAAGCGAGCTGTCAAACACACAGAATATCAGATCATATGTTCAACGCTTATACAAAGTCATCCGCAATTACACAATTGAATAAAAAAAACAGTAATTCCGCGATAAGCATGGGGTGAGGGCGAGAGGGGATTGGTTATTCCCTCTCGCTAAATTTGAGCGAAGCGGATAAAACTTCTTCCCCTGACGCAAAAAATCCATCCTTTCGGATGGATTTTTTGCGTCAGGGGAAGAAGGCTTTACGCATATTGCTTTGCAATCTGCCGAGCTTGAAGCATAGCTTCTGCGCTCCTCGTCG
>JAZRVW010000017.1:0-13500 GCA_045599385.1 Oscillospiraceae bacterium
CCGACAACGACGGCAGCTGGTAAGATTACAGGAACGTGCAGCAGATGCAGCGGGACAACAACGGTAACGCTACCGAAGCTGAACACGACGGACTATACGTACAAGGTAACAAAAGCGGCAACGTGTACGGCAACGGGAACGGCAACATATACGTGGAAGACCACGACCTATGGCACATATACGTTCACCGTAACATTGCCGAAGATTTCCCACAGCTACACCAATACAGTCACCGCACCCACCTGCACAGCACAGGGATATACGACACACACCTGCAGCAAATGTGGTGACAGCTATGTTGCAGAATACGTCGACGCCCTTGGACATAACTTCGTTGACGGCAAATGCACCCGCTGTAGCGAAAAGAATCCAGATTATAAGCCTGCGGTGAAGGACAATCCCTTTGTTGATGTTCGAGAGGGCAGCGTATATTACGACGCTATCCTTTGGGCATACTACCATGAGCCCCAGCAGATAACGGGCGGCTTTGACGCAACCCACTTCCGTCCGCAGAACCCCTGCACAAGAGCGCAGGTAGTAACGTTCCTGTGGCGTGCGAAGGGATGTCCCGAGCCCAGCAGTCTTGAAAGCCCCTTTAACGATGTTAAGAATGAAGGCGGCATGAAGCCCTACTACAAGGCAATACTGTGGGCTGCGGAAGAGGGAATAACCACTGGCTACGCAGGCGGTCTCTTCAAACCCAATGACACCGTAACGAGAGCGCAGTTTGTAACATTCCTTTGGCGCGCCGACGGCAAGCCCGTAACAGCGGGAAGCATAAATGGCTTTGCGGATGCCTCCCAGATTGCAGGACCTTATCAGCAGGCGGTTGCCTGGGCCGTGGAGAAGGGAATTACTACGGGCTACAGTGACAACACGTTCAGACCGAATGCGGCATGCACCCGCTGGGCAGTGGTTCTATTCATGTATCGTGACATGGCATAAGCAATAAAAGAAACAAGCACCCTGATTTCAGGGTGCTTGTTTGCATATTTTCCCGATTCCAGCACACAATATAACCAAACCAATCGGGAGGTAATATTATGGTTCATCAGGATACAATAAAGCTTTTGCGAGAGTGTGACGCGGGAATTAAAATGGGCGTTGATTCCATTGATGAGGTGCGTGATTATGCGAAAAGCGAAGAGCTTAAAGATGCTCTTACGCAGTGCAAAAGCAGACACGAAAAGCTCAAGGACGAGCTTCAGCAGGCTCTTGACCGCTTCGGTGATGACGGAAAGAACCCCAATCCCATGGCAAAAAGCATGTCCTCAATAAAAACAAACTTTAAGCTCGGGCTGAATACTTCCGACGCTACAATCGCCGACCTTATAACCGATGGCTGCAACATGGGCATCAAGTCGCTTTCAAAGTACCTCAATGAGTATGAAGCCGCAGACGAAAAGGCAAAAGACCTTACCAAAAAGCTTATCTCGCAGGAACAGCAGCTTCTTGAGCAGATGCGTCCTTATCTGTAAAATAAGCACCCGATATGTGACACATATCGGGTGCTTTGCATTTTATCAGATGATTCCCAGAGGAATGAGAACGATGAGGAGAACTGCAACCAGTCCCCACAGACCGATGAGGAATCTCTTACGCTTCTTTGGCTCCATATCGGGAACGAAGTTGGAGGCAAGGAAGAAGGGAACATAGGTGGTGATGAATACGGGAAGAACGCCCCACCACTTATATACCCACAGGAAAGAGCCGTTGCTGGTGCCTGCGAGGAAGGACTCAAACAGACCGAAGAGTGCTGCCATTTCGATTGCGCCCACGAGCTTGCAGCTGATGCCCTTTTTGGTGCCGCCCTTGGTGAAGTAGCGCTTGCTGCGGTCATCGGGGAGCATCTTGAAGGAAATCATACCTGCGATGGAGAACATCATGGAAAGCTCCCAGCACACACCGATGAGAAGAATGAAGGTGGTGGATTGGTTGGAGACCGTCCAGAGAGGATAGCCCCAGATGTAGTCGATAATGGCGTTGCAGATTTCGTACAGCCAATGCACGCCGTAAAGTGCAAGACCTGCGTAGACGATTTCAAAATTCTTGTTTTTGATTTCGGTCCAGTAGATATAGAACACAACTGCGAGGATAAAAATGAAGGTCCAGTTGAAGTTTTCGGTGCTGCGTACGTTGACGGCATCAACCAGCGCCTTTACTTCGTCGGAGCCTGTGCCCCAGAATTGAAACATGGTTTTTCCTCCTTAATTATTATTTCCGTATAGGGTGTTTATATTTTAACATATTGTACAGGATTTTCAAGAAAAAAATAAAAAAATCCGGCAATGCGACAGCATTGCCGGATTCTTTATTTTACGGGGCATTGCATGCCCGTGCTGTCAATGGTGTAATCGCCCGTAAGTATAAGCTTGGAGATGGGAACGATTTTGTAGCCGTCGGCAATCAGCGCTTCAATTATTCCGGGGAGCGCCTCGGGCGTGTTCTCGGCGGCATTGTGGAAAAGAATAATGCTGCCGGATTTGACGTTATTAAGCACGCGGCTCTGAATTTCATCAGCGGAAAGGCCTTTCCAGTCAAGCGAGTCAACGTCCCATTGGATTGCGGTCATGCCCATGCCGGTTACGGTTTTGATTACTGTGTCGTTATACTCACCGTATGGACAGCGGAAGAGAGTGGGGCGTACTCCCGTGACGTTTTCAATCTTGTCGTTTGATGCCTTGATGTTTGCCTTGATGTCCTCCTCCGACAGCGAGGCAAAGTGGGCGTGGTCGTCGGAATGGCTCATGACCTCGTTGCCCGCATCGTGCAAAGCCTTTACGGAATCGGGGTACTTGCTTACCCAGTCACCGACTACAAAAAAGGTTGCATTGATGTCATATTTATTGAGAATGTCAATGAGTGTCTGGGTGTCCTCGTTTCCCCATGCCGCATCAAAGGAAAGGGCAACACATTTATCCTCGCGCTGTACGCAGTAAATGGGAAGTTCTCTGTCGGAGGCGGAAACGCCGACTACTGCGGGACTGTTTACCGCCCAGAATATGATGCCTACAAGGAGCACAAGCGCAACGGCGGAAACCACCGCCTTTTTCGATTTAATTTTCTGAAACAGTTTTTTCAAGCCAAACTCACCTCATGCTTTTTTGTACATACTATGAGGCGGCAAGTCCGTAAATGCAAAAAACCGCTCATCGAGCGGTTTTTTTTATCCGAATATCCATTTGTAAGTAACGCCGAAAGCCTCGCGAATGAAGTAATTGAGCTTTACGCCGGGGCGGCTTGTGTGAGCCGAAATGCCACAAAGCTCAACCCCCATATCGTGCCCTATAAGCTTTGCTCGGTAAATGTGGTACTCGCTTGTGACAACTGCCGTGGCTTCCGCGGGGTCATCGCCTCGGCTGCGGATAATATCAAAGGAATATCTGAGGTTTTCCTCCGTGGAGGTGGATTTGTCCTCAAGGATAATGCGGCTTTCGTCGGCACCCTTGCCGATAAGCCAGCGGTACATTGCCTCAGCCTCGCTTATATCCTCCATGTCGCCCTGACCGCCTGATACGATGACGGTTGTGTCGGGGTGACTGTTCATGTAATCAAGCGCCGCCTGCGTGCGCTCAAGCATGGAAAGTGACGGCTGCTCACCGCGTACAAGCGCGCCGAGCACTATAATGTAATCCGCTTCAAAATCCGCATCGCCTGATGCCGAGCGTACTATGGGAATTTCAACGGCGATAAAATACACAAGGCAAATTGCAAGAATAACGCAGACCACGGTACGAAGCCTCCTGCCCATAAATCCGAATGCGACAATCAGCGCGGCGATGAGATACAGAGTGTATGCAATGAAATCATATCCCGAGAAGACAAAATTCAGAACAAGTCCTGCGGCAAGCAGAACTGCGGGGAAAATATACTTTCTGTTCATGAAAGTGCCTCCCATGCCTCATACAGCTCCATGAGCTTTTCATTCAAAGCTTCCTTTTCGGCATCAAGCTCCATAAGCTTCTGATAATCGCTGGCATATTCCTCCGCCTGAGCATCAAGCTCTGCAAGGCGCGCTTCAAGTTTTTCGATTTCTTTTTCGAGCTTTGCTCTCTGCCTGTCGGAATTGGGAGAGCTTTTCTTTTTCTGCTGAGGCTCCTTTTTCTTCTGCTCAACCTTTGTGTTTTGGGCGAAAACAGCCTGACGCGCCGCATATTCGCGGTATTCGGAATATGTTCCGCGATAATCTGTGATTACACCGTTTTCAAGATGCCATATACGTGTTGCAAACTTTTCAATAAAGTATCGGTCATGGGATACAAAGAGCAGAGCTTCGGGATAATCGGAAAGCGCATCTTCCATCCATTCGCGGCTGGCAATGTCCAGATGGTTTGTAGGCTCGTCAAGAATGAGCAGATTAATATCACTGCCCATGAGCATACAAAGGCGCAGACGGCTTTTCTCACCGCCTGAGAGGGCACCAACCTGCGTAAAAACATCTTCGCCGCGGAAGCCGAATGCGCCGAGTCTGTCACGGGCCTCCTGGGGCTGACAGCGGCAGTCGTAAAGCATGGTGTCCACAAGATTTCTCTCGGGGTGGTTAAACTCGATTATCTGGGGAAGATAGGCAGGACGCACGGAGGGACCGAGATAGAGGTACCCCGAGTCGAGAGCCTCCTTCTGCATTATGAGCTTTACAAGCGTTGATTTTCCCGTGCCGTTATCGCCGATAAGTGCAATCCTTTCGCCGCCGGTAACGGTGAGAGAGAGGTCGGAAAACAGCTTTTTTTCACCGAAGGCTTTGGATACGCCCTCGCATACCAAAACCTCATCACCCGAAAAATCACGGGTGGAGAACTTTGCAGTAAGCTTTTTTGCTTCCTGCGGCTTTTCGCTCTGACTGAGCTTTGCGATGCGCTTTTCCATTGAAAAGGCACGCTTATGAAGCTTGTCATTACCCATAAAGGCCCAGAGGTGCATCTGCTCCGCAGCCCTTGTGAGCTGCTCAATCTTGGCCTGGTCTTTTTCATACTTCCTAAGCTTTTCTTCAAAGCGGTGCTGGCGCTCCTGAACATAAAAGCTGTAGCCGCCGCTGTAAAACTCCGCTGTTCCGTCGCTGATTTCGATACAGCGCTGTGCGATGCGGTCAAGGAAAAAACGGTCATGGCTTATGGCAAGAACTGTTCCCTTGAAATGCAGGAGATAGTCCTCAAGCCATTCGGTTGCCCGCAAATCAAGATGGTTTGTGGGCTCGTCAAGCAGAAGTATGTCGGTGTTTTCAAGAATGAGTCGGGCAAGGTTTACCCTTGTGCGCTCACCGCCCGAGAGCGAATCAAAGGGCTGCTCGCGCATATACTGCGGAATATCAAGTCCGTTTGCAACGCGGTTGCGGTTAAACTCCATGTCATAGCCGCCGAGCCTGCGGAAATCGTCGGAAAGACGGTCATATTCATGCAGAAGTCTGTCGGAACAGTCGGTTTCCATCTCTTCGGCAAGCTTTTCAAGCCTGCTGCTGATGGCATAGAGATTGCGGTGGGCATCCTTCAGCACGTCCTCCGTTGTCCAGCCCTCAGGGTAGACGGGAATCTGCGAAATAAGACCGATGCGCTTGCCGGAGGCAATGACAACGCTGCCCTCGTCATAGTCTATCTCGCCAACGAGAATGCGGAACAGGGTTGTTTTGCCGCAGCCGTTATGTCCTAAAATGCCGACGCGCTCACCCTCGGTTATATCAAAGGTGAGCCCATCGAGTATGTTTTTTCCCAGTTCAAAGGACTTTACAAGTCCGTTGACTGAAATGTCTGTCATAATAAAAACTCCATCAGCTATGGTTTACTGCGTACTGCAGAACGGTGTTTGCCACCGTGCCTGCGGCGCCAAGGCCGCTGCCGCCGTTTTCAACAAGAACAACAAAGGCATAGGGGTGAACGGAATCGTTAAGGAAGCCCACGAACCAGGCATGGTTTTCCTTGCCCTCACCGACCTGCGCCGTGCCGGTTTTTGCTGAAATATTGAGACCGGGGAAGGTGTCCTTACCGTATTTGTAGGCAACGTTGTAGTTCATCATGTCGGCAACCTTGTCGGCAGTGGACTTGTTCATAAGCGTTGTTGTTTCATCGGAAACACCCAGAAGCGAGGGCTCCACAAGAACGCCGTCGTTTGCGATTGCGCACACAAGGCGAAGCATGCCGTAGGGGCAGACAAGGTCTTCAAACTGGCCGATGCCAGACCATGCAAGTCCGGGAGAACCTGCCACGTCCTTGGTGAAGCTGCCTGCCGCTGTCGTAATTCCGTCAAGCGTTGCAGGGGAGGTGAGTCCCAGTCTTGCGGAGTAATCGGCTATTATTTCAGGCCCGAGCTCGAGAGAAAGCTCACCGAAGGCGCAGTTGCAGGAGTTTGCAAGCGCCTGCTCGATTGTCTGCGTGCCGTGGCAGCCGGAGCAGTTCAGCGTTACGCCGTTGACCTCAATACTGCCCGTGCAGGTAAAGGTGCGCTGATAAATATCGGGAATGTTTTCAAGGGCCGCAGTAAGAGTTACAAGCTTATACACGGAGCCTGGAGTGAAGGTTGAACTGATACAGCGGTTGAGATAAACGCCGTCGGGAAGCTTGTCGGGAGGATTGAGCGGGTCAATGGAGGGAGAGGAGACCATGCACAGAACCTCGCCGGACTTGTAGTTGCAGACAAGCACCGCACCCTTTCGACCGCCGAGTGCCTCATAGGCAAGCTTGTTAAGCTCGGCATCGACGGTTATGGCGAGGGTAACGTCTTCACTTTCCTGAATACCCGTCAGCGCGCTGTAGCCCGAAAGCTCTTTTTCAAAATTCTGAAGAATGCCGGTTCCGACATTGCCTGCATAGTCGCCCACAAGCTGATAGCAGGCAATTCGGGTTGCCGCATCATTTGAATAGTAACGTCCGCCGTGCTCAAGAGTTGCAAGGGGAATGCCGTTGCGGTCGGTGAGCTGATAGGTGCAGTCTGAGGTGGATTCGTCAAAAAACAGCGCCCAGTCCTCACCGTGATTGATGTAGCGGACAACATAAATGCCCAAACCAATGACAATTGCGAAGGCAATGATTATGGAAAAATATGCACGAAAGGTTACTTTTCTCATTCAGGCTCTGCCTCCTTTACTGCGTCAGGGGCTTTGACAACAAAGCTTGCGCCCTTGCGTGTGTCACCCGCTTTAATAAAGGCAAGAAGCATCCAGCAGGACAGCAGGGAAGTGCCGCCGCGGGATACGAAGGGGAAGGTTACGCCGGTGAAGGGGAGAATGTCAACACTGCCGAAGACATTCAGCGCCATCTGCACCATGAACATGGTTGCGGTGGCACAGGCTGCGATGGAATAGTACGCGGATCTGCCGTGGGCGGCATTGCGCACCGCGAAAAACGCCAGAGCAATAATTGCCAGCACAGCGCATATTGCGATAATGAGACCGAGCTCTTCACACAGCATACCGAAAACAGTGTCGGCATTGGCGGAAAAGCCGCTTTCCTTCAGCCA
Source organism: Oscillospiraceae bacterium (assembly GCA_045599385.1). Classification (GTDB taxonomy): domain Bacteria; phylum Bacillota; class Clostridia; order Oscillospirales; family Oscillospiraceae; genus F23-B02. The sequence continues at coordinate 7,447 of JAZRVW010000017.1, forward strand.
GCCGTTTCCCGCGCCCTTGCCGAAAAGACCGCCCGAAGCACCTGCGGACAGAGCATGGGACTGCTGATAACCGCGGTCATACACATCTTCCCAAACGTGTCCCCAGACGGAAAAACGCTGTTTGACATGGGGCTTGATTGTGAACATCAGAAAGCCTGCCATCGCGGCACCTGCTACCGCAAGCGCAACGGTGGCTATGGAGCCCGAACGCATGAAGGAAATTACAAGGAAGGTTATGAAGAAGATGAGTGCCGTGCCGAAGTCGCTCATGAGCGCAAGGAAAATTACGCACAGAGCAGAGAAGGCGATGAACACGAAAAGGTTCTTCGTACGGAAAAGACGCTCAAGGGTTTCAGCACCGACATAGATGAATGCAACCTTTACAAGCTCTGCGGGCTGAATGGACATTCCGCCGATGCTGAACCAAAGCTTTGCGCCGTACTTTTCCTCGCCGAACAGCATTGTAGCCGCAAGGAGTCCGAGGGCGATGAATGCTATGGGAAGGCGGAATTTCTTTGTTCTTTCAAGGTCTCTCAGCCAGCCGCCGAGAGCAAAGAAGGCAACTACACCCAGGAAAATCTGAATAATCTGAGTGAGCATTTCCTCGGGAACGGAGGAGGCAATGACGGACAGACCGAAGGTCGTAAGGAAGAAAGCAAGAAGCTCAACCTCAAAGCCCGTGCGCCTTATGCTGCGCATGGCGAAATAGCAGAACCACTCAAGGAGAATAAGCAGAACGAAGGCCAGCGAAATACCGCCGAAAAATTCGTGCTCTGCGGTGAGGTAATGCTCAAGCAAAAGCACAACCTGCATGAGAGTAAGGTAGAAAAGCGTTACTGCAGGGTGAACCTGCCTCCAGAAGCTTTGGCGCTGTGCCTCGTTTTCGCTTTTCTGTGCCTCGGTGACGCTGCGGAAACGCAGACTTACGTTGCCGAAGGTGAGAATGTCATTATCATTTACAACTGTGCCGAGGGCTCTGACTTTTTCCTTGTTTACGTAGACTCCGCCCTTGGAGAAAATGTCAAATATCTTCCAGATACCGCTGTCGCTGCGGATAAGCACGGCATGGACGCGACTGACCTGCGGATTCATAAGCTTGACGTCGGCGGATTTTGAACGGCCTATGAGGTTTTCCCAGTGCTTTATTGCAACTGATTTTCTGTCAGCATGGAGATAGCCCCAGGTTTCGTTGCGCGTTTTTCCGCTGAGCATTGAACGCACACATCGGAAAAGCACGATTATCGCAAGCAGAGGAAGCAAATATCTTAAAATTGTGAGAAATAACTGGTTGGTCATTTAAAGCGTTTCACTCCTCAAATATGTACCCTAAAGTATAACATTATTTATAATAATTTACAAGCGAGCGGGGCTGAATTACAAAAGTTCACAGTTTGTTTGAAAATATTTTGGGGTAAAGGCGAATATTTTCGGTTAACGGTGTGGAAAAAATGAACTGTATGGGATATAATACCATGTGATTATATGTGCTCCGTATTACTGGACAATACGGGCGTGTTGGTATATAATACAATTTAGTGAAATAATTATTTATGATAGATAGGAGAAAAAAATGAGCGATTGTACCCATGATTGCGCCAATTGCGGTGAAAACTGCGAGGAGCGCGACCTGAGAGCTTACCTTAATCCTCAGGCAAGCGTAAAGAAAGTTATTGCCGTTGTATCCGGCAAGGGCGGTGTTGGCAAATCCCTCGTAACAAGCATGCTGGCAAGCGAAATGCAGCGCCGCGGCTACCAGTCTGCCGTCCTTGACGCAGACGTAACCGGCCCTTCCATTCCCAAGGCCTTCGGCATTCACCAGCACGCAAGAGGCACCGAGGACTGCCTTATCCCCGTTTACTCCGACAAGGGCACCCAGATAATGTCCATCAACCTCATTCTTGAGAATGAGACCGACCCTGTTGTATGGCGCGGTCCCGTTATCGCAGGTGTTGTTACTCAGTTCTGGAGTGACGTTCTGTGGGATAATGTTGATTACATGTTTGTGGACATGCCTCCCGGAACCGGTGACGTTCCCCTTACCGTATTCCAGTCCCTGCCCGTTGACGGCATCATAATCGTAACCTCTCCCCAGGAGCTTGTTTCCATGATAGTTGCAAAGGCAGTAAACATGGCAGGCATGATGAACGTTCCCGTACTCGGCATCGTTGAGAATATGTCCTACCTCAAGTGCCCCGACTGCGGCAAGGAGCTTGAGGTCTTCGGCTCCAGCAAGATTGCAAAGGTTGCAGAGGAATACGGCATCAAGCATTTTGCGCGTATGCCCATCGACCCCGTCATTGCCACTATGGTTGACGCGGGCGAGATTGAAAGTGTAGATACCTCCGCTCTGAATGAGCTGGTTGACTTCATTGAAAAAGGAGAATAATTATGGTTATAGCAGTAGCATATGATAACGGCGAAATCAATGAGCATTTCGGCCACGCAGAGATGTTTGCAATTTACGAAACCAATGCTGACGACAGCGCAATCGTTTCCAAGCGTCTTGTTGAGGTAAAGGAAAGCGGTCATCAGGCAGTTGCAGACCTTATGCATGAGAACAACGTTGACGTTGTCATCGTCGGCCACATCGGCGAAGGCGGACGCAGCGCTCTTACCGAGTACGGCATTGTTGCATTTGCAGGCTTCTGCGGCAACTCCGATGACGCGGCAGAGCTTATGATGATGGGTCAGCTGCCCTTCCTCACCGACGAAGGTAACTGCTCCGGCGGCTGCGGTGGCTGCGGCGGCTGCGGCGGTCACGATGACGGCGGCTCCTGCGGCTGCGGCGGTCATGAAGATGGCGGTTCCTGCGGCTGCGGTTGCCACTAAACATTATAAAACATAAAGCAGCATGATTATATCATGCTGCTTTTTTAGAGAAAAAATGAAGAAAATTCTGCTTGCCATACTGACAATCGGATTGCTCGGACTTATGAGCATCTTTATATTTGCTGCAGACAAATCAGCTGCACCTGAGCCCGACGGCAGCCACGAAGCCGCAATATGCGCAGAGGATATTCTTGCGGATATGAGCCTTGAGGAAAAGGCGGCACAGCTTCTTTTGGTTAGCTGTCACTCACGCGGAAGCGCGGAGGCCGCAGCGGAATTCGGTGTTGGCGGTCTTTGTATCTACGGCTTTGAATTTGAGGGAAAATCTGCGGACGAGGTTATTGAAATGACCGCGCATTTGCAGGAGCTTTCCGATTTCCCGCTGATTATTTCAACGGACGAGGAGGGCGGTACCGTTCACCGCATAAGCAGCAATCCGCAGCTTTACTTCGAGACCTTCCGTTCACCCGGAGAGCTTCGCAGAGCAAACGGATTAACCTCGGCGGCAATAGACACGCGGTCAAAATGCGTGCTTATGCAAAAGCTGGGACTAAACGTAAACCTTGCGCCTGTGTGCGATGTGCCGCTGAAGGAAAGCGACTATATTTCCGGCCGCTGCTTCAGCATGGACTGCGCGGAGTGCGCAGAATATATCTCCGCAGTAGTTTCCGCCATGGAGAGCTATAAAATGGGCAGCGTTCTCAAGCATTTTCCGGGCTACGGCGGAAGCACCGACACGCATTACGGAATATCCTATGACTACCGTCCGTATTCCGATTTTTTAAACGGCGACCTGCTGCCGTTTATAGCGGGAATTGAGGCCGGTGCTGACGCGGTCATGGTGAGCCACAACATAGTGGTTTGCATAGATAAGAATTACCCTGCTTCGCTGTCATCTGAAATGCACCGCATTCTACGTGAAGACCTGGGCTTCGACGGTGTAATAATCACCGATGATCTTGCAATGGGCGCAATACTTAATTTTGCAAAAGGCAAAAGTATGGCGGTTCAGGCCATCATTGCCGGCAACGACATGATATGCTGCAGCGATTTTGAGGAAAGTGTCAATGCGATTGTCGCAGCAGTTAAGGACGGTACTATCACGGAGGAACGCATTAATGAATCCGTTCTCCGCGTACTGAATTGGAAAATTGAACTCGGATTGATATGAAAAAGCCGCCCATATAGAGCGGCTTTTTTGCTATTCATTACTGAAATACAACTGCGTGATTCATAATCCAGTTTGCCCATTCAACATACTGGGCGCCGGGGACATGGAGACCGTCGGGGGAAAGATTGGGGTTGAGTGCTTTGCCGGTGCCGTCGTCAAACAGAGGATTGACGTCAAGATAGAAAATCTTTTCATTGTCGGCATAGTGGGAAATCAGCTCGTTATACTTGTCAATGCGCTCATTGTTTACACCGAAGGTATTGTAGCCTGCGGTTACACGCAGATTTGCCTCAATGATGATGAGTGCATCGGGCTGCGCGCTCTCAATCTTCTCAAGGAGAGAGCCGAAGCGGGAGGCAATGGTGTCAATATCGCCGCCGATGTCGTTTATGCCGAGCATGATATAGATTTTGCCGAACTGCTTTGCGGCAAGAAGGGAATCGAGAGTGACGGTGCCAACGCCGTCAACACTTACGGCCTCATAGAAAGCACCCGTAACACCCATGCCGACACTACAGAAATAGGTAGCACCGGGAATGTCCGCGCAAAGTCTCATGCCTTCGGTTCGGGAGTCACCGATGATAAGAGCGTCATCGAAATATCCCTCAGGAGCCATGGTGAAGGTGGGGGTAGGCACGGGAGGCTCGGTCTCAACGGGCTCTGAGCTGTCATCGCTGCCGAAAATGCCGCCGAGGAAGGAGCTGTCTTCATCGGAACCGTCGGAGCTTCCGCTTCCGTCAAATGCCTTGGTTACAAGAAGTGCTATTACAATAAGAACAGCAATAATAACTACAAGAATAATACCTAAACGTTTTTTGCGCATTTTTCCGCCTCCGGATAAGAGAAAAGATAATAATGCGGCACTTCGTTACGCGAAGTGCCGCGTAAGTTTTAATAATCAGTTGAGAACAACCTGCAGCTTAACGGGGTTGTGGTCAGAATTAACGAAGCCCTCGTCAAGAGTATCAACGGAAACAAGCTTCACATTTGGTGAGAGGATAAATCCGTCAATTACATAGTACTGGGTGTTTTCTGTATCCTCGGGGTCGTAAGGCTGATTCAGCAGACGGCAGGTGGGAACAGAGGTGTCATAAGCGAACTTCCAGCCCTGACGGAAGTTTTCGCTGTAAAGAATGCCGGGCTCCCAAAGGTCAGCGTGCTCGTTTGGATATTTATTAAGTGCTCCGGGGAATACCTGGTTGAAGTCACCGCCGGCAATAACATAGTTGCCTTTTTTGTATTCGCTGTAGATAAATTCGCGCAGCTGCTTGGTTTGGGCAATCTTGCCTTCGCCGTTGTCATAGGCTTCAAGATGGAGATTGACTAAAACAAGGTATTTATCGCTGTCCTCAATGGGAATATAGCTTACCAGCAGGCAGCGCTTGAGGTTTGCGGTGCTGAGAGGCCAGCTGAACGGGCAGGGCAGGGAAATGCGCTCTGCCTTTGCAATGTCAAATACGGTGGTGGTCATCAGACCTGCGTTTACCTTGCCGATGGGAGGCAGAGGATAGGGAACGAAGGGGCAGGAGTGATTAAGCGCGTAGGTGGTGTTGTAAATGCCGAGATATTCCCGCTCATCAATGCCGTATGTACGGGCAGAGTCACTGTCAACCTCCTGAAGCATATAAATGTCAGCCTTGTTCTCTTCGGAGTACAGTGTGTTGTAAATGCCGAGAAGAGATGCGTTGACGGTGTCCTGGTCGGCAGCCGCAACCTCGGTGCCGCCGTCCATAAAGAAGTCGGAATCCTTTCCGAGACCTGCATAGCCGATGTTCCAGCTGATGATATTGACCGTCTGACCTTCCTGGAGAACCGTGCTCTCAAGGTCCTCATTGACGGTAATCTTTGCTTCGGACACATCGGAAGGTTTGTACTCATTGACGCTCAGCCAGATGATAACACCTGCGGCTGCCAGAAGAATAATTCCTAATACAATAAGCAGAATTTTCAATACTTTTTTCATGGGCTTTTCACCTCATATCTACTTTGAAATAATATTATCACACAGGGAGTATGTATTCAAGGCTTTTTGAATAAAAAAAGAATAATAAAGC
>JAZRVW010000018.1:0-27388 GCA_045599385.1 Oscillospiraceae bacterium
ATACAGAACGGGTACGGGGTAAACGCAGTTTGCTTCGTGCTGCGCCCACTTGCACATTTGGGGAATGTCCTTCTCCTGAATATGACTGAAGCCCGTGGGTATACCCATGCGCTTATTCATGGCGTAAATCTCATCAATAAACGCCTGAGCTCGCTCTTCAATTGTACCCTCGGACTTTACGCCCGTAAGAGATGCCAGATGCGCCAGCTTGTAATGCACGCGCTTGCCGTAATCCTCAAGAACTATGGGCAGGATTACCGCATTTGCAAGACCGTGGGGTGTGTCATAAAGACCGCCGAGCGTATGTGCGATGGCGTGAACGTTGCCTACGCCCGCACGACCGAAGGCATAGCCCGCCTTAAAGGACGCAATCTGCATTTCAAGACGTGCCTCCATGTCGTTGCCGTCGCGGTAGGCTCTTTCAAGATACTTGAAGATTGCAACGGTGGCTTCCTCTGCCCATGCGTCAGTTTCTTTGGTCTTATTCACAACGCAGAGATATGCCTCAACCGCGTGAGTCAGAGCGTCCATACCCGTGGCTGCGGTTACATCGGGTGCAACCTGAGTGTAAAGCTCGGGGTCAAGGATTGCGTAGTTAGGTACAAGCGCATGGTCCATGATGGCAAACTTGTGGTGGGTTTCCTGGTCTGTGATAACCGCCGCAAAGGTGGTTTCGGAGCCCGTGCCTGCGGTGGTGGGAACGGCAACAAACAGAGGAATAAGGTGCAGCACCTTCAGAACGCCCTCCATTTTGGTGACGTCCATCTTGGGACGCACAACCTTTGCCGCTGCCGCCTTTGCCGCGTCCATGGAGGAGCCGCCGCCGACGGCGAGGAAGCTGTCACAGCCCTCAGCCTTATACATTTCGCAGATTTCCTCAACGATTTTAACCGTGGGGTTGGGCTTTACATCGGAGTAATGCACATACTTTATGCCTGCTTTGTCAAGAAGCGCAGTGATTTTGGGAACTGTTGCGGTACCCGAGGTGCAGCTGCTGACTATCATGACCTTTTTTGCTTTTTTCTTTTTGAAAATTGCGGGAATTTCCTTTACGGTGCCTGCACCTACCATGGTCTTGGGTCTGGGCCAGGGAACGAACTTTGCGGCAAGGGCGAAGCCGCATTCAAAGCCGCGGTAATAGGTCTTTGCAAGAATATTCATACAATTTCTCCTTTATGTAATTACAATTCTGTTTTCTGTACTGATTTTACCGTTTTTTCACGCTTAAGTCAATGCGAATTACGTTCTTTCCTCTATTTCACCGGAGCGGTAGGCCTCAAGCAGCTGCCGGAGTGCATCAATGCGGCTTAAAAGCTTTTTGCCCTCGTCGGTATCGACAATGAAGCGCCGCTTGTCAAAAAGCTCAACCTGCACCGCGTCGGACTCAATATCCGCGTTTTCGGATATTGCCTTTGCAATGCCGTCAAAGGACCGGTGGGCCTTTATCTTCAGACCGTGGGAGTTGAAAACAAGCGTGTAGCCCGCGATTCCCGTTGTTTTCTGATAGGCCTCGCAGAAGCCGCCGTCGATGATGAACAGCTTTCCGTTTGCCTTGATGGGACTTTCACCCTTTTTCGCCTTGACGGGAGTGTGTCCGTTTATGATATGTCCCGCATCTGCGTCAAGACCGAACTCGCAGAGGATTTTGCGTACAACGCCCTCGTCCTCCCAGAAATCGAAATAGTGGTTTTTCGGCTCAACCCAGGTGCTCTTGTCATCAACCACAGCGCGCTCAAATGTGTGGAAAACCCTGCCTGAGAAGGGACTGTCATTGCCGCACCAGAGATACCACATCATATCAAGTGCCGATTCATCGTGGTTTGCCCAGGCGCTCTTGACAATGATATCTGCATAATCCATCAGGCTCTTGCCGCTGTACCATTTTCCGCCGTGGCGCACCCTCGCAAACTCTCCGTTTTCCGTCATGGGAATGCAGCCGTGATAGAGCAGATTTCCGTTGCAGCAGAGATATGTACTGCCCTTGCGGTAAATAAAGTCCATGTGTCTTCGCAAAGACTGGCTCTCACGGAAGGCATTTACGTATTCGTCAATGAGCGCAAGCTCATCATCATTGAGCTCATAGGGGTTTTCCTGGTCAACCGTAGTCCACTTGTCCGTATTCAGCGGATAAACCCCGTCATCAAGGCGCACGGTGTTGTTTTCAAAATCTATGCGCTCAAGCATAAGGCGGGAGTCCATGTTGTAGCCGGGGTGGCGCTTAATTATTCTGCCCTCAAGCTTGAAGCCCAGCATGTGCAGGGCAAGCTTCAGACTCTGCTTATCCGATGCGCCGTAATACTTCTCCGCGAAGGCCATAAGGGGACGGAGTGAAATTCCGTAGCGTCTGCCGATAAGATTCATGTTGTCGTATGTAACCGCTATGCGAAGCACGGTGAATATGCAGGCGGGGCTGCCCGATGCGGCACCCAGCCAGAGAATATCGTGGTTACCCCACTGAATATCTATGTTCGGGTGCTCCATGAGCAAATCCGTAAGGCGCGCAGGCTCGGGGCCTCGGTCAAAAATATCGCCCACAACGTGAAGCTTGTCAACCGCAAGGCGCTTGATAAGCTCTGCCAGCGCCTCGATTACGCCGTCAGCCGCACCCGTGGAAACGATGCTGCGCATGAGGGTTTCGCGATAGCGCTGCTGGTTGGAGTATTCGTCCCTCTGCAGATGCAGAAGCTCATCAATGACATTTGCCCACTTGGGCGGCATCTGCTTGCGCACATAGCCTCTGGTGTATTTGCTGGACAGCATTTTCGTCAGCGTGCGAAGCATTTTGATGATTTCGTAAAGCTCGTCCTCGCTCACCTCGCCCTTTTCGTGCATGGCGGCAAGCACTTCTCTGGGGTAATAGATGAGCGTGCAAAGCTCGCGGCATTTCTCCTCGCCTATTCTGTCCTCAAAAAGCTTGCGTACTTTTTCAAGAATAACGCCTGAGCAGTTATTGAGGATATGGCGCACGGCGGCATACTCGCCGTGAAGGTCGCTGATAAAGTGCTCCGTACCCATGGGCAGAGCAAGAATGGATTTGAGATTAATTATTTCCATGCAGGCATCGGCCTCGCAGGGATATTTTTCGGAAAGCAGTTCGAGATATTCTTTTGTGTAAGAGCTCATTTCGCACCTCCGATATCTTAATAATTATATCTTAGCATTGCATTTTATGTTTTACAAGCTATAATTATCATATAAAAGGAGCGTGAAACCATGGAAAACAAACTTATGCAGAAACTACTTAACAAGGAAAAGCCCCTCGGTCTTTTCTTCGATACAGCCTCCGTCAGCATTATGGAGTGCATCGGCAGAACCGGCTTTGACTTCGTAATCATCGACAACGAGCACTCACCCGTTGAGGCGGAAAGCAGCACGAATTTCATACGCGCCGCAGAAAACTGCGGGCTTACTCCCCTCTGCAGAGTTCGCGAAACCTCGCGTCCCGCAATTCTGAAGCTTCTTGACGTTGGCGCCCAGGGACTTATTATTCCAAATGTCCATTCACCTGAGCAGGTTAAGGAAGTTATTAATTACGCCAAATACTATCCCCTCGGCGAGCGCGGCTTCTGCCCCTCCAGAAAGGACGGCTGGGGCTATGACATTCCGGGCTCCGTTCCCGATGTCATGGCGCATTTCAACAGCGAAACCCTGCTCATTCCCCAGTGCGAAACCGTGGGCGCGCTTGAAAGCATTGAGGAAATCGTTGCCCTCGACGGCGTTGACGGCATATTCGTCGGTCCCTTTGACCTGAGCATTTCCATGGGCATGCCCGGCGATTTCGCAAATCCCGTATTTCAGGCCGCACTTGACCGCATTCTCAGGGCGTGTCACGAAGCGGGCAAGTTCTGCATGCTCTTCGGCGGCAATGTAAATGCAGTTGTAGCCGGCTATAAGCGCGGCTTTGACTCCATGGCCTACAGTCTTGACGCCGCAATCATCATCGACGCCATGAAGGAACGTGTAAGCGCAATTAAAGAACAGATATAACACGCATAAAGCAGAAAGCGGAGCATCAGCTCCGCTTTCTGCTTTTCTATCTAATACTAAACACCAATAGAAATCAGACAAAGATTTGCACCGCAGCAGCCGTAAAGATGTGCGTGCATAGGCAGTATTGACTTGCAAAAATGTCTGCATCGGGGGAGTCTGCAGGAAAGACTTTGTGCGGAAATGGTTCCTGTGCGCCTTAATCTTGCTGACCGAGGTTTCCAAAGGGCATAAGCCCTTGGTCGCGTTTCTTTTTGCAGGCGTTTTTCTTTGGCGAAACAAAGAAAAATGCCGAAATACATAAGCAAATATGTATCCGTTTTTCAGTTCAGCTTATAAATTTCGTAGTTGAGGTATGCCGCAAAGGTAACCCACAGAAGATACGGCAGCATGAGAAAACCCGCTCTTTTGTCGATGCGGAAAAACTTCACCGTGGTTATGATAATCAGCACCCACAGAATAAGAAGCCACACAAGCGCAAAAAGATAGGCCTCGAGGTTAAAGAAGACCAGTGACCAGAAGAAATTGAAAACAAGCTGAATCCCGTAAAACAGCAATGCGCTGTTTTTTTCCGCATCGCCTGCGTCCGATGTCACCACTATGTACGACGCAATGCCCATAAGCGTGTACAGTATTGTCCACACAATCGGGAACACAGCGGCAGGCGGTGCCAGCGCAGGCTTCTTAATGTACTCAAACATAATCATGTTATCCTTAGTAAGAAGCGCGGAAAGTCCGCCAACCGCAAGCGGTATGGCAACGCACAGCAGAAGCAGCTTCCAGTTAGTTTTTTTCATTTCATCACCCAGTGCATTCTATGTGGACATGAGTGGCAATATACGAAAAAAGAAGCACCCGATGGGTGCTTCTTTTTGTATCGGTTTGGTAATCAGCCTTCCTTGAGTAAACAAGGAATGATGCGCCGAGAGAGATTTGTTTCAGATTTTGTTTCGTGAAAAGGCGCTTTTCCGCAGGAATACTTTGTGTATTTCAAGGGAAAGCAACGCGTTCACGGAGCAAAAGATGCACAAAGCTCCGAAGGCGTATCGTTTCGCGTTTACTCCTTGATTGCTGCCTGTGCTGCTATTTACTAACTGCACTAATCAAAGCCATCAAGCGGTTATGCTCTCCTTAATAAGGGGCTATATCAATTGTGATCGTCTGTCCTACCTTGATAGGTTATGATGCTTCATTGATGTATATCATGATCATCCAGTAGCTATCGATCAACCATTCGCCATCCTCGTAATACAATTTTACGGGAATGCTTGCGGTGACAGGCTGTATACTGTTAATAATGGATATGGCCTGATTATACAGTTCCATCTTTTTAGCTTCGTCACCGGCAAAAGTATTTTTAAATATGTCCTCGAGCTGACTTTTGGCAGCTTCAGGTGGGATGATGGTCACATTGACAGCCAGCTCAGCTTTATCGGTATCCTTATTCAAATAGAAGCTGTACCGGTCTATTTCGAAGCTGGCGTGTTCGATTATGTAGTCGCAAACCATTTCTGCAACTTCTGAATTCGTGTAGAAATCATAGTTAAAAGCGAGCTTATTTCTGCGAAGCTCATACTCCGGATCGCTGTCATATTTTTTCAGAAAATTAGCGCTGGAATTGCTCAGGTAGCCGCCCACAAAATTTTCCACTTCCCTAAAGCAAGCATCCCTGATTTCTTCCTCACTCATCTTTGGGCCGCTGTTGCATGCTGCAAGGGTAAGAACCAAAACGACTAAAATCAGCAAAATTCTTTTCATTTTCTTACTCATATTTTTATTCCTTTCTCAAAATAATCTGCGAGGTTTTCCGTCTCACATGGAGCTTCTGCATTCTTCTCCCCACAGCATTATTACTGATTGCATCGAACCCTCTGTCTTCATGTTTTTTCTAATGTGATTATACCTCTGCGGCCGCGGCTTTGTAAAGGAATTTTTCGATAGAAGGACCAGAACTCATTGCCCAGATACCGTTTCCCTAACGATGTCAATTGTCAAAGAGCAATTGGATCTGATTCCACTTGCGTGGCTCTCTTCTCCATCTGGTAGGCATCGAGAAGGGCAAAAACTAAACCAAATTTCAAAATTTCTCAAAAAATTTTTCCTCCTTGTCCGAAAAATAAAAAAACCGGTCATCCGAATAGGACAACCGGCTATATCTACGCTTTATTTCAAGCAAAAAATAACGGTCACACCACTTATTAGGTGATGTGACCGTATTTGTTGGTTTATTCTCGCTTTACGCTAAGCAGAATATCTGATTAGTGTTGATCGCGAATGGCTGCCTGTGCTGCTGCCAGACGTGCGATGGGAACGCGGAAGGGGCTGCAGGAAACGTAGTCGAGACCAACCTTGTGGCAGAATTCCACGGAGGAGGGGTCGCCGCCGTGCTCGCCGCAGATGCCGAGGTGAAGCTCGGGACGGGTTGCGCGGCCCAGCTTGCATGCCATTTCTACCAGCTTGCCTACGCCGGTCTGATCCAGCTTTGCAAAGGGATCGTTTTCGTAAATCTTCTTGTCGTAGTAAGCGCCCAGGAACTTGCCTGCATCGTCACGGCTGAAGCCGAAGGTCATGTGGGTAAGGTCGTTGGTGCCGAAGGAGAAGAACTCTGCTTCCTTTGCGATGTCATCTGCGGTGAGTGCAGCTCTGGGAATCTCAATCATGGTACCCACGAGGTACTTCATGTCGATGCCGCTTTCGGCTATGATTGCGTCAGCGTTTTTGACAACAACGTCCTTGACGTACTTGAGCTCCTTGACTTCGCCAACCAGAGGAATCATGATTTCGGGAACCATGGTCCAGTCGGGGTGACGCTTCTGAACATTGATTGCCGCATTGATGACGGCTCTTGTCTGCATTGCGGCGATTTCGGGATAAGTTACAGCCAGACGGCAGCCGCGGTGGCCCATCATGGGGTTGAACTCGTGGAGGGATGCGATAAGGGCCTTGATAGCCTCAACGGGCTTGCCCTGAGCGTCTGCGAGAGCCTTGATATCTGCTTCCTCGGTGGGAACGAACTCGTGGAGAGGAGGATCGAGGAAACGGATAGTTACGGGGCAGCCTTCCATTGCTTCGTAGATACCCTCGAAGTCAGCCTGCTGCATGGGCTGGAGCTTTGCAAGAGCAGCTTCGCGCTCTTCAACTGTGTCGGAGCAGATCATTTCGCGGAAAGCGGCGATTCTGTCGGCGTTGAAGAACATATGCTCGGTACGGGTGAGACCGATGCCCTGTGCGCCAAGCTCACGTGCCTTGCGAGCATCGGCGGGGGTGTCGGCATTGGTGCGGACTTTCAGGCGGCGGAACTCATCGGCCCATGCCATGATACGTCCGAACTCGCCTGCGATGGTTGCGTCAACGGTGGGAATGATGCCGTCGTAAATCTTGCCGGTGGAGCCGTCGATGGAGATGAAGTCGCCCTCGCAGAAGGTCTTGCCTGCAAGCTCGAACTTCTTGTTTTCTTCGTCCATCTTAATTTCGCCGCAGCCGGAAACACAGCACTTGCCCATGCCGCGTGCAACAACTGCCGCGTGGGAAGTCATGCCGCCGCGGGCGGTGAGGATGCCCTGTGCGGCCTTCATGCCCTCGATGTCCTCGGGAGAGGTCTCGAGACGGACAAGGACTACCTTTTCGCCGCGCTCTTTCCATTCCTTTGCGTCCTCAGCGGTGAAGACGACCTTGCCGCAGGCTGCGCCGGGAGATGCGCCCAGGCCCTTGCCCATGGGGGTAGCTGCCTTAAGTGCCGCTGCGTCAAACTGGGGGTGGAGCAGGGTGTCAAGGTTTCTGGGGTCTATCATTGCAACTGCTTCTTTTTCGCTTATCATGCCTTCGTCGACGAGATCGCAGGCAATCTTGAGGGCCGCCTGAGCGGTACGCTTGCCGTTACGGGTCTGGAGCATGTAAAGCTTGCCGTTTTCAACGGTGAACTCCATGTCCTGCATATCGCGGTAGTGGTTTTCGAGGGTGGCGCATACGGAAACGAACTGTGCGTATGCTTCGGGGAACTTCTCTGCCATCTGTGCGATGGGCATGGGGGTGCGGACGCCTGCAACAACGTCTTCGCCCTGGGCATTGGTGAGGAACTCGCCCATGAGCTTCTTCTCGCCGGTGGCGGGGTCACGGGTGAATGCAACGCCGGTGCCGCAGTCGTCGCCCATGTTGCCGAAGGCCATCATCTGAACGTTGACAGCGGTGCCCCAGCTGTAAGGAATGTCATTGTCGCGGCGGTAAACATTTGCGCGGGGGTTGTCCCAGCTTCTGAAAACTGCCTTGATTGCGCCCATGAGCTGTTCCTTGGGGTCGGTGGGGAAATCAACACCGATCTTGGCCTTGTACTCGGCCTTAAACTGCATTGCCAGCTCCTTGAGGTCATCGGCGGTAAGCTCAACGTCCTGCTTTACGCCGCGGGCTTCCTTCATTTCGTCAATAAGCTGTTCGAAGTACTTCTTGCCTACTTCCATAACAACGTCGGAATACATCTGAATGAAACGGCGGTAGCAGTCCCATGCCCAGCGGGGATTACCGGACTTCTTTGCCATAACATCTACTACGTCCTCGTTAAGACCGAGGTTCAGAATGGTGTCCATCATGCCGGGCATGGACGCGCGGGCGCCGCTTCGTACGGAAACGAGGAGAGGATTCTCAAGGTCGCCGAACTTCTTGCCGGTGATTTCTTCCATCTTTTCGATATATTCCATGATTTCGGCCATGATTTCGTCGTTAATCTGGCGGCCGTCCTCATAGTACTGGGTGCATGCTTCGGTGGTAATGGTGAATCCCTGGGGTACGGGAAGACCGATGTTGGTCATCTCTGCAAGGTTTGCGCCCTTTCCGCCGAGCAGCTCACGCATTTTTGCATTGCCTTCGGAGAACAGATAAACATACTTCTTGCTCATTGATTCAAATTCCTTTCTATTGAACCCTCCGACGCAGGCTGCTCCGGAGGAAAAATTAACTTATTTCAGGTTTGCTTCCAGCTTGTCGATTTCCTCAGCAAGCACCTTGGGGAGCTTTTCGCCGAACTGTGCGTAATACTCGCGGATGCCCTTGCATTCCTCAAGCCACAGCTCCTTGTCAACGCTCAGCAGATCCTTTACGGTTTCGAGGGAAACGTCAACGCCCTCAAGGTTGATGTCCTCGGGCTTGGGCTCGAAGCCGATTTCGGTTTCGACTGCGTCCTTCTCACCGAAGCAGCGTCCGAGGATCCACTCGACAACGCGGAGATTGTCGCCGAAGCCGGGCCACTGGAAGTTGCCCTCGTCATCGGTGCGGAACCAGTTGACGTTGAAGATTTTGGGAGGATTGGAGAGCTTTTCGCCCATGTCGATCCAGTGCTGCCAGTAATCGCCCATGTTGTAACCGCAGAAGGGACGCATTGCCATGGGGCCGCGGCGGACAACGCCCACCTGACCGACTGCTGCTGCGGTGGTTTCGGAGGCCATGATGGAGCCGACGAAAACGCCGTGGTTCCAGTCACGAGACTGATATACCAGAGGAGCGGTCTTTGCGCGGCGGCCGCCGAAGATGATTGCGGAGATGGGAACGCCGGTCTTGCCCTCAAACTCGGGGCTGATGCAGGGGCAGTTTGCCGCAGGTGCGGTGAAGCGGGAGTTGGGGTGTGCGCCCTTGCTTCCGTCGGTGCAGTCCCACTTTTCGCCCTTCCAGTTCTCTGCGTTCTTGGGAGGATTCTTATCCATGCCCTCCCACCATACCGTGTTGTCGTCAAGATTGTGAACGACATTGGTGAAGATGGTGTTCTTCTTGGTTGCGGCAAGTGCATTGGGGTTAGACTTGTTGCTGGTGCCGGGTGCAACGCCGAAGAAGCCGTTTTCGGGGTTTACTGCCCAGAGTCTGCCGTCGGAGCCGATGCGGAGCCATGCGATGTCATCGCCCACAGTCCAGCACTTCCAGCCCTTTTCGCGATAAGCCTCGGGAGGAATGAGCATTGCAAGATTGGTCTTGCCGCAGGCGGAGGGGAATGCGCCGCAGACGTAGCGGATTTCGCCTTCGGGATTTTCTACGCCGAGAATGAGCATGTGCTCTGCCATCCAGTCCTCGTCACGTCCGAGAACGGAGGCAATACGCAGGGCGAAGCACTTTTTGCCCAAAAGGACATTGCCGCCATAGCCGCTGTTTACGGACATAATGGTGTTGTCCTCGGGGAAGTGGACAATGTAGCGCTTTTCGGGGTCAAGCTCCGCCTTGGAGTGAAGACCCTTGATATAGTCTGCGCTGTCACCCAGCTGGTCAAGCACCTGCTGACCGATGCGGGTCATGATTGCCATGGACAGAACAACGTAAATGCTGTCGGTAAGCTCGATGCCGTACTTGGCAAAGTCGGAGCCCACAACGCCCATGGAATAAGGGATCACATACATGGTGCGTCCCTTCATTGAGCCGTCATAGATTTCATAAAGCTTTGCGTACATCTCCTGAGGGTCCATCCAGTTATTTGTAGGACCTGCGTCCTCCTGACGTCTGGAGCAGATGAAGGTGCGGCCTTCAACACGGGCTACGTCGTTGACGTCGCTGCGGTGCAGATAGCAGCCGGGAAGCTTTTCCTCATTGAGCTTGATCATTTCACCGGTGGACATGCCGATCTTGCGAAGCTCTTCAAGCTGCTCTTCGCTGCCGTCAATCCATACGATTTCATCGGGCTTGCACAGCGCGGCCATTTCGTCAACCCACTTGGTGATATGCTCGTTGGACGTTAATTTCATAGTATTTCCTCCCTTTCAATTTTCAGTCATTTACTATGATTAGACTAACACTTTATAATGTAATTTATCAATGCACTTTGCTTACAAATTTTTGTGTGAAAAATCAAAAATCGCATCTGCGATTTTTGCAAAATCACCAATAGCCAAAACTTCTCCACGGATTTTTGCATCAAAGCCGCAGGAAACAATGATATTCTCAAGCCTTTCCTTGCCGATTTCACCGAAGCCGGCAGACAGCGCGTTCAGCAGAGTCTTGCGGCGCATACCGAAGGCGGCACGGACAACGCGGAAGAAAATGTCCTTATCCTTAACCTCCACGGGCGGCTTTTCCCTTGTTTTCAGACGTATGACCGAAGATGTTACCTTCGGCTGAGGAATGAAGCAGGAGGGCGGCACGTCAAAGAGAATTTCCGGCTCGGCATACCATTGCACAAGCACCGTAAACGCGCCGTAATCGGAGGTATTTTCCCTGGCGCAGATGCGCTTTGCCACCTCTTTCTGTATCATAACCGTTATGCCGTCAAAGCAACCCGCCTCAAGAAATGCCGTAATAAGCGGAGTTGTCACATTGTAGGGCAGATTGGCGCAGACACAGGCACGCATATCCCCGAATTTTTCCTTAACCAGTTCCGGCAGGTTCTGCTTCAGCACATCGCCGAAAACTATCTCCACATTATCCCTGCCCGCAAGGGTTTCCTTGAGAACGGGCTTCAGCGCCTTGTCAAGCTCGATGGCGCATACCTTTCCCGCTCTGACGGAAAGCTGCTCGGTTAAACAGCCTATGCCCGGGCCCACCTCGATAACACCCGTGTTTCCGTCAAGCAGCGCCTCGTCGGCAATCTGCTCCGGTACCCACGCGGCAGTCAGAAAATTCTGCCCCATGGATTTCGAGAAATGAAATCCGTGGCGTCCGAGTAATTCCTTTATGTCGTTAATGTTTGTAAGATTCATAGGTTTATCTCATTTCTACGGTAGGGAACGGTCTTGACCGTTCCGCTTACAGAAAATGCATACTTTGCGGAACGGATAAATCCGTTCCCTACAGGATAACCGCCTGCGTCGGACGGCCGACGGGTTTCTGCCCGTTACAGAAGCTTTTCAAAGGCCTGCCGCGCAGGATCGTGTCCGGGCTCGGAGGACACCTGCACATTGCCGCGGTAAACATAGCCGTTGCGCTTAAGAAGCGCCAGCATCGCCTTGTTCTTGCGGTGGGTATCCACACGCATTTCGTAAATGCCCTTGCTCTTCGCGATTTCCTCCGCGAATTCGTAAATCCTGTCCGACAGTCCCGTGCCGCGAAATTCCGCCGCAACCGCCGCACGATGCACCGTGCAGTATTTGTCCGTGCCGTGCCATCTGCCGTCAGTCAAGTTTGCATAATCTTCTTCGGGTGTGTCCGTCATTGTGAAGAAGCCTGCCATTCTGCCGCCGTATTCTATGACATAGCAGATGCCCTTTTCAAAGTCGCTGCGGAAGTTCTCCTCCGCGGGATAAGGTCCCTGCCACTGATCCACACGGTGCTTTTTAAGAAGGTTTCTCGCCTGCCGTACAATGAGCATTATGCCCTCAAGGTCAGCTTCATCTGCGATTCGGTAAGTAACGGGCTCCGTAAGCTTCATGCGGCTGCGTTCCTTCCTGATTTCCTCAACAAGCTTCAGGTCTTTTTTGTCCGTAAGCTCCAGCTTTTCAAAAAGGTCGGGGCGCTTGTCCATGGTGCGCTCAAGGCTCTTTTTGCGCCGCCATTCGTCAACTTTTGCATGGTCGCCTTTTATCAGAACCTCAGGCACTTTTCTGCCCTGCCATACCTCCGGACGCGTGTACTGGGGATACTCAAGAAGTCCGTCCCAATGGCTCTCGCCCGTGAAGCACTCATCATCGGAAAGCACGCCCGGCACCATGCGGCAAACGGAATCCGCCACCGCCATGGCGGCAATCTCTCCGCCCGTCAGAACAAAGTCGCCGAGTGAAATTTCCTCGTCAACGCACTCCTCGATAAAGCGCTCGTCAATGCCCTCATAATGACCGCACACAAGCACAAGATGGTCATAGTCGTTTTTAAGGCGCTTTGCCACCTCCTGCGTGTAGGGCTTGCCCTGAGGCGACATATAAATCACGCGGCTTTTTCTGTCCTTTGCGGTTGACATAATGTCATCAAGACAGGATTTCAGCGGCTGAGCCATCATGACGCAGCCCCAGCCTCCTCCGTAGGGATAATCGTCCACCTGCATCTGCTTGTTTTCGGTATAATCGCGTATCTGAACGCAGTTTATTTCCACAATTCCCTTCTTTGCCGCACGGCCTATGATGCTCTCATGCAGCACGGCGTTCACGGTGTCGGGAAACAGGGTCATTATATCAATTCTCATGCTCACATTCCCTCGATAAGACGGACTTTTACAATGCCCTTGTCGGCATCGGTTTTGAGGATAAACTCTGGCACGGCGGGGATAAGATGCTCGGTTTCGCCCTTGACGACGTATACGGCAGAGGCGGGAGTTTCCATGATTTCGGTGAGCTTGCCGATTTCATTGCCGTTCTCGTCAATTACCGCTGCGCCGATGATATCCTGCAGGAAGAAGCTTCCTCTGGGAAGCTTTGCGTCCTTGCGGTCAATGAACACGGTTTTGTTCTTAAAGCACATTGCCGCGTTTACGTCCGCTACACCCTCAAGGGCTGTTATGAGCATATCCTTGTGGGGACGTGCCGACTGCACCTTGAAGGGCATTCCGTCAATATATAAGGTCTTGAAGCGCTTCATAAATTCGGGGCTGTCAAGCCAAACCTGAATTTTGACCTCGCCGCGCACACCGTGGGTGTTGACGATTTTTCCCGCTTCAATATATCTCTGTTTGTCCATAGGAAATACCTCCATACTTATACATAGTATAATGTACCACAATGGGAGTAATTTAACAAGAAAAACAGCTTTTTTGTGTCCATAAAAATCTCAAAATGCAGATTGACAGTTCTTTCATTCATACTTATAATAATAAATCACAGTCAAAAATAATATCCGGAGGAAATTCAATGAAATCCAGAAAGATTCTTACCTTAGTTCTTGCAGTGCTCATGCTTGTTTCCGTTCTCCCCTTCAGCACATTTGCCGCCGCTGCGGAAAGCGAAGGCACATGGGTGAGTGCATGGAGCACCAGCCCCGTAAGCGCCAGTCTCAGCGACCTCGGCTTTATTGACAAGCTCGGTGTAACTCTCGTTGCGGTATCCTCCCGCGTAGCAGTTACTCCCACCGCAAGCGGTTCTGAAATACGTCTGCACTTTTCCAATGAATTCGGCGTAACTCCCCTCACCATTTCCGCCTGCACCGTTGCAAAGACCGCTGACAACACAAAGCATATCGTTTCAAAATCAGATGTAAACGTCACCTTCGGCGGCAAAATTTATGCCGTAATCCCCGCAGGTCAGACCATTGTATCCGACCCCATAGCCTTTAACGTAAACGCAGGCGAGAAGCTCACCGTTACAACCTATTTCCGCGGCTTAAACACCCAGCGCACCATCGGTCTCATCGGCGGTGACACCTATTTCGCAGTTGGCAACTACACCCACTCCAAGACCATGGCACTGGGCTTTCCCCTCAGTCTTTCCGCAGACTCAGGCGATTATCAGATAATTCCCGCGCTCATGGGCATAGACGTTCTGTCCTCCGACCCCGGCGCCTGCAACTGCGTAATCTTCGGCGACTCCACCGTTGCAAACGAAATTCCCCGTATGATTGAAGCAAGACTTCAGGCAAACGGCATCGCCAACATCAGCGTCACCCAGCAGGCAATCAAGGGCAACCGACTTGTCGCCGACGGTGTAGGCATCGCCGCAAACGTACTGGGTGAAAGCGGTCTTGAGCGCTTTGAACGCGACGTCATCAACCAGCCCGGCGTAAAGTATGTTGTTGTCAAGCTCGGCATCAACGATATTGTCCACCCCTACTGTGAAAGCAAGGCAGCCAAGCTGACCCCCGTAACCGTTGAGGAAATGATTGCAGGCTACAACGCACTTATTGAAATGGCCCATGCAAACGGCATTGAGATTTACTTTGCAGAGCTGACTCCCTGGAAGGGCTACACCCGCAACATTCTCGGCACCGGCGATGACGTTCAGTGGACTGCGGAAATTGATTCCGTACGCGTAGCACTCAACGAGTGGTTTGCAAGCGATGACTGCCGCGCAGACGGCTACATTCCCATGTCTGAGCTTGCCGATCCCGCTGATCCCACCGCACTTGCCCCCGGATACAGCCCAGACGGCATTCACTTCACCGAACTGGGACAGCAGGTATTTGCCAACGCATTCCCCATTGAAATCTTCACCAGATAATCTATCCCCCCTCGCTTAGCGAGGGGGATTTTTTGTTAAGAATCAGAATACAGGGAAATAAAAAGCGAAGAATCCAAGTTGTACAACTCGAATTCTTCGCTTTTTTAATATAAGGTTTTAGTCCATTATTTCAACGGAAACCTTTTTGCCCTTTCTCTGAGCAACAGCCCGCATGAGGATACGAATCTCTTTAACGATTCTGCCCTGCCGGCCAATGACCTTGCCCATGTCGCCGTCAGCAACGCGCACTTCAAATACGGTTTCGCCGCCGGCAACGCGCTCGGTCACAGAAACTTCATCGGGGTGATCGACGAGGCTCTGTACAATATAGGTCAAAAGTTCTTTCATGCCGGTAGTTTCTCCTTATTAGGCCTCAACCTTTTTAAGCAGGCCGCGTACGGTATCGGTAGGCTGTGCGCCGTTGTCGATCCAGTACTTTGCGCGCTCCATGTCAACCTTAATCTTCTCTGCGCCTTCTGCCATGGGATCGTAAGTGCCGATTTCTTCGATGAAGCGGCCGTCACGAGGGCTGCGGGAGTCAGCAACGACGATGCGGTAGTAGGGAGCCTTCTTTGCGCCCATTCTGCGAAGTCTGATCTTTACCATTTATATTTCACCTCCAAATTTTATTTCTTTCTATATACAAGCACCAAACGGTGATTGCACGCTGATTTGCGCGGGTATCAGAAGAGACCGCCGAAGCCGCCGCCTCCGCCCATCTTGCGCTGAAGCTTCTTCATGTTCTTGCCCGAAAGCTGCTTCATCATGGTCTGCATTGCGGCAAACTGTTTGAGCAGACGGTTAACGTCCACAACATTTGTGCCGCTGCCTGCGGCAATGCGCTTTTTGCGGCTTGAGTTAAGTACATTGGGATTTTCGCGCTCTTTGGGAGTCATGGCGAGAATAATTGCCTCAATGTGAGCCATCTCCTTCTCGTCCACCTTTGCGCCCTTAAGAGCCTTTGCGTCAACGCCCGGAATCATTCCCACAAGGTCGTTGAGGTCGCCCATGCCGCGAAGCTGGCGCATCTGGTCAAGGTAATCCTCAAGGGTGAAGCGGTTTTCCTTCATCTTCTCCGCAAGCTCAAGGGCTTTTTTCTCATCGTAGCTCTGCTCGGCCTTTTCGATGAGAGTCAGCATATCGCCCATGCCGAGAATGCGGCTTGCCATACGGTCGGGATAGAAGGGCTCAATCTGGTCAAGCTTTTCGCCAACGCCGATGAACTTAATGGGCTTGCCCGTGCTTGCCTTAATGGAAAGCGCCGCGCCGCCTCTTGCATCGCCGTCGAGCTTTGTGAGCATAACGCCCGTAACGCCCAGCGCCTCGTCAAAGGCGTTTGCCGCATTCACCGCGTCCTGACCGGTCATGGCGTCAACCACGAGCATTATCTCGGCAGGCTCAACGGTCTCCTTGATGCTGCGAAGCTCATTCATGAGCTCCTCATCTATGTGCAGACGGCCTGCGGTATCGAGAAATACGAGGTCGTTGCCGTGCTTCTTTGCGTGTTCGATGGCGGCCTTTGCGATGTCCACGGGATTGGTGGTGCCCATCTGGAACACGGGAATGTCAAGCTGTGCGCCCACGGTTTCCAGCTGCTTGATTGCGGCGGGACGGTAGATGTCGCAGGCGACGAGAAGAGGACGTTTGCCCTGCTTGCGCATATATGCCGCAAGCTTTGCGCCGTTTGTGGTTTTACCTGCGCCCTGAAGACCCACCAGCATAACAACGCTGGGGCTCTTTGAGCCGATGGAAAGGCGCTGGTTTTCGCTGCCCATGAGCTTTACGAGCTCTTCGTTGACTATTTTGATTACCTGCTGTGCGGGGGAAAGTGCCTCAAGGACATCGCTTCCCGATGCACGCTCGGTAACGTTTTTGGTAAATTCCTTGACTACCTTGTAGCTTACGTCGGCCTCCAGAAGTGCCATGCGCACTTCCTTCATGGCTTCCTTTACGTCGGCGGCAGTAAGTCTGCCCTTGCCGCGAAGCTTTTTAAAGGCAGCGGAAAGCTTATCGGATAATGATTCAAATGCCATTTCGTTGCCTCCTTAAATCTTAAGCTTATCAAGCTTTTGCTTAATGCTTCCGTTCAGCGCACCCATTAAGCCGAGCTCCGTTTCCAGCTCCTCAATCTGTTCGTTGCGCTCCATGAACCGCTTTATGAGGCCCGTTTTGTTTTCCACCTCGGTGAGTGCGTCCTCGGCACGTTTGATAATGTCCCAGACGCCCTGACGGGAAATCCCGCTCATCTCCGCAATCTCCGCAAGAGAATAGTCCTCATTGTAGTGCAGGTCGAAGTATTCACGCTGCTTGTCCGTAAGCAGTTCGCCGTAGAAATCAAACAGCATGGCATTCTGGATTCTGCTGTTCGCCATGGCGCAATACCCCCTGTAAAGCATTTTGACTTTACAGAGTATACTACCTCATTAATCCTCTGTCAAGCGTTTTTCCTTAACAGATTTAAAATTTTATTGAATTTCTCAAAATTCTATTCCGCATAACAAATACAAATATCGGCAAAACTGTAATTTATGAAAATACGGAGGTATTTGCATGGATTACACTGACAACGAAAAGCTTTACGGAATCGGAGCATCGGCGGCACGGCTGTATAAAACCGCAGGCACGGTTTCCGCGAAAAAATACCTTGAGCGTCTGCGCTCCGACCGCCGCGCAATTCAGGACGCATATAAAATAACTGAGGAGCGTTACGGTCAGGCCGCAAAGCTTCCCGAGGCGGCGGAATGGTTTCTCGACAACCGCTATCTCGCTTTGCGCGAGTCAAAAATTGCCGAGGCTGATATTTCCGCGGAAAAGAAGCTGCGCAGCTCAAATGACGGCGCGGTACTGTTTTTGCTGTCGGATTCGCTGGTCAAGTCCTGCGGCGGAGTCGTCACCGAAAGCGCCTGCCGTGCATTTTTAGGCGGTGTGCAGAGCGTCACCGTGCTCAGTCACAGAGAGCTTTCTCTTTTCCCTGCCGCAATCAGATACTCCCTCTTAAAGCGCCTTGCCCGCACGGTTTCCTCCCTCACAGACGACGATGCGGCCACGCTTGCCGCCCTCTTTACATCTCTGCGCACCGTTGCCGCGGCTGATATGCAAAGCCTTCTGGAAGCTGTCGATGTCTGCGAAAAGCTTCTCATGTCAGACCCTGCGGGCATATATCCGCGCATGGACGATGCAAGCCGCGCATACTACCGCAGATGTCTGTATTCCCTTGCGGAAAAGCGCGGCATCGAGGAATACCGCCTTGCAGAAAAGATAATCGAAGACTGCAAAAACGCCACGGGCGCAGAGCGTCATGTGGGTGCTCAGCTCATTCCCCGGGAGGAAAAGCGCGGCGGTTGGTATATCACCGCAAACCTTCTGCTTTCGCTGTTTATAACCCTGCTCTGCGGTTTTCTCTCCCGAAGCTTCATTGCGGCGCTTCTGCTGTTTCTGCCCGTCACCGAGCTTACAAAAAGTCTGCGAGACAACATCGCGCTTCAGTACGTAAGCCCCGTGCGTCTGCCGAGGCTTGACCTCTCCGCAGGCGTTCCCAATGAGGCGAAAACTATCTGCGTTGTGTCGGCGCTTTTATCTGCCCGTGACAGCGCTGAAAAGCTTGCGGGAAATCTTGAGGAGTTCATGCTTTCAAACCGCGCAGGCGGAAAAAATCTGAGCTACGGCATACTTGCCGACCTGCCCGAAGCAGACTCCGCCGTAACGGATAAGGACGCCCTGCTCATTTCCTCCGCCGCAAAGTGCATTGATGCGCTGAACAAAAAATACGGCGGCGGTTTTTATCTTTTCCTGCGCTCACGCACAATGGACGCAAAAACGCGGCGCTTTTCAGGCTTTGAAAGAAAGCGCGGCGCCGTACTTGCGCTGGCAAAATTTCTCTGTGGCAGGGAAAGCGAGCTACGCATTGCCGCAGGCGACGCGGCGGCTCTTAAGGACACAAAATTCATCATCACTCTCGATTCGGACACAAGACCTTATCCCGATTCCCTCACAGAGCTTATAGGCACGGCGCTTCACCCTCTAAACACACCCGTGCTCGACACCGAACGCGGCATTGTCACCGCAGGTCACGGCATTCTGCACCCACGCATGAGCACAACGCTTCGCTCTGCCTCCGCAACGGATTTTTCCCGTCTGTTTGCGGGGCTCGGCGGAAGCGAGCCCTACTCGGTGCTCTGCGGTGAGCTGTACATGGATCTGTTCCATCGCGGCGGCTTCTCGGGCAAGGGACTTATTGACGCAAACTGTCTTGTTGTCTGCTCCGAAAAGCATCTGCCCTGCGGAAAAATTCTGTCCCATGACGCTCCCGAGGGCGCATACCTCCGCGGCGGCTACGTCAGCGACCTTGAGTTTTCCGACAGCTTCCCCGCCTCTCCCATATCCTACTACCGCCGAAGCCACCGCTGGATTCGCGGTGACTGGCAGAACTCGGGCTTCATCTTCCGCAAAAGCTCGGAGCTTCCCGATATTGAGCGCTTCCGTCTGTGTGACAGTCTGCGCCGCTCACTCGTACCCGTTTTCACCTTTGCTGCCGTGTTTCTCGGCCTTGTCATGCGTGAACGCGGTCTTATTCTTGCGGCAATCGCGGCGCTTCTTGCGCTCTGCACACGTCTGCTCATTGCGGTTACGGATTATTTCACCGTCAAAACCGAAAACACCCATCTGCGCTATCACAGCAGACTTCTCCACGGCATAGGTGCCGCCTTTCTGCAAACCCTCGTGCGTCTGTGGCTTCTGCCCTATGAGGCATGGATCTCCGTTTCCGCAATCGCTCTGAGTCTGTGGCGCATGGGCGTTTCCCGCAGAAATCTTCTTGAGTGGGAAACCTCCGCCCAGTCCGACCTGAGAAAGCGCAGTCTTGCGGCCTACGTCCTGAATATGTGGTTTGCCGTGCTGTCCGGCGCTGCGCTTTTCGCATTTTCCCCTTCGGTTCTCGGCAAAGCCGTGGGACTTTTCTGGCTTTGCGCACCTCTGTGCGCCCTTGCTCTTTCCGTACCCGCAAAGCCCGTTTACGAGCTTCCCCCGGAGGAAAAGCAGTATCTCACCTCATGTGCCGCGGATATATGGAGCTATTTTGAAACCTGCTGTACCGAGGGCGAAAGCTGGCTTCCTCCCGACAATTTTCAGGAACAGCCGCCCGTTGGCACAGCCCACCGCACCTCCCCCACCAACATCGGTCTTGCCCTTGTTTCCGCGCTGTGCGCCATTGACCTCGGCATCGACAGAGGCACCGCGCTTCCGCTTATTGAAAATATGCTCGGAACTCTCGAGCGTATGCCCAGGTGGAACGGGCATTTCTACAACTGGTATGACACTCTGTCCCTGCGTCCCCTTTCTCCGCGCTATGTTTCCACCGTGGACAGCGGCAACCTCTGCGCAAGCCTGATTGTACTGAAAAACGGGCTTGCGGAGCATCATCGCACAGAGCTTGCAAAACGCGTGTCGGCGCTGATTGCGCCAATGGATTTTTCTCCGCTTTACGATGAAAAGCGCTGTCTTTTCCGCATCGGTGCCGACCTTGAGCGAAACGAGCTTTCGCCCGCGCACTACGATTTGCTGGCAGGCGAGGCGCGGCTTACAAGCTATCTCGCCGTTGCAAAGGGCGATGTTCCCAAAAAGCACTGGCGTGCGCTGAGCCGTGCGCTTCGGCGCTGCGACGGCTACAGCGGCATGGCAAGCTGGACAGGCACAATGTTCGAGTATCTCATGCCCGAGCTGTTTCTACCCCTCTGTCCCGACAGCCTTATTTACGAAACCGCGCGCTGCTGTGTTCATGTTCAGCAAAAGCGCAGAAGTCCCACGGGAGTGTGGGGCATATCCGAAAGCGCCTTTTTTGCCCTTGACAGCGCGCTCAACTACCGTTACAAAGCGCACGGCTGCGGCGCTCTCGCCTTAAAGCGCGGACAGGACGCCGAGCTTGTAATTTCCCCCTATTCAAGCTTTCTCGCCCTTGCGGCAGAGCCTGCCGCCGCAATCCGAAATCTGCACCGCCTTGAAGAAACGGGTGCCACAGGACGCTTCGGCTTTGTGGAGGCAATTGATTTCACCCCGTCGCGAAGCGGCGGAAGCGGTGAAAAGGTGCGCTGTTACATGGCGCACCATCTCGGCATGAGTATGCTTGCCGCAACAAATCTCATACGAGGCGGCATAGTCACAAAGCGCTTCATGGCCGAGCCCTCCATGCGTGCCTACCGCGCCTTGCTTGAGGAAAAGCTCCCCGTCAACGCTCCCGTGCTTCAGCTTGAAGAAAACCCCGGCGCCGCTGAAAACAAAAAGGCTTCGCCCTGGATTCTCCGCGACAGCGATGTGGATTTTGAAAAGCCCTCCTGCACCGTGCTTTCAAACGGCAGATATAATATTATGTCAACTGAATCAGGCATCACGCGTGCCACCTGCGGTGACATGCTTGTGTACCGTTCTCCAAGGAAAAAGCTCGGTGACGGTCACGGCGCAGAGCTTTATTTCGAGTGTGACGGCCGCCGCATTTCCCTTCTTCCCGAGGCAAATACGGAGTACGAAAGCTGTCTTTGGGAGCTTGGCGAGGCTCAGGTCTGCCACAGCTTGCGACGTGAGGGGCTTGAAACCCTTTCCCGTCTTGCAGTATCGGGCGGTGAAAACGGCGAGCTGCGCTTTGTTTCCCTTTGCTCCGACAACGCCGCAAAGGGCAGACTTGTGTTCAGCTTTGAGCCCGTGCTTGCAAATCAATATGATTATGTCAACCACCCTGCCTATTGGCGACTGGGGCTTGACGCCAGCACCGACGGGAACATTCTCGTGCTTCACCGTCTTCCCCGTGCAAATCAGCCTGAGTGCTGGCTTTGCCTTGCCTGCAGTGAAAAAATGAGCGTCAGCGCTGACCGCTACGGCAGTCTGGGTGCGCTTTCCGCACCCTTTGTAACCGCTTCGGTTGAGCTTTCGCTTTCCTCCCATGAATGCCGTGACCTGCGCTTTGCCCTCTGCGTTTCGGAGGAGTACGAGGTGGCATACGTAGGCGTTCAGCGTATGCTTTCGGCAGGCTCCGGCGACTTCGGCACAATTCCCTCCATGTGTGCAAGGCATCTGGGCATGAGCACGGCGGAAATGGGAAAAGCCATGGAAGCCGTTGAAAATCTTGCCTTCCCACCCCAGCGGCAAAAGCCCTGGTGCGCAAAGGAAAAGCTTTGGAAATACGGCGTTTCGGGGGATTTCCCGATTATGTACGTTTCCCTCGGCACGCAGGCTGAGGATATACGCCGCAGTGTTCTGCGTTTCTGTCTTCTGCGTCTTTGCGGTCTGAATGCCGACCTTGTGCTTATCACCCGTGAAGGCGGCGAATACACGCAGCCTGTTCACAGTCTTGTCCGTGATACGCTGACGGAGCACGGGCTTGAGGCTCTGCTTGACTGCCGCGGCGGAGTTCACATTCTGCCAGCCGAAGCCGCCGATGGCGTAAGCTCCTGCGCCGCTTATATATTCGGTGCGGAAGCCGCAATCCGCCGCCGTCATGTGAAGTACTATCTGCCGCAAACTGCCCCGCGTAAGCTCGGCAGTCTGCCGAAATACGAATACGCGAAGGACGGCAGTTTTGTATTTTATGTAAACCAAAATCTGCCTCAGCGCATCTGGTCGCATCTGCTGACCAACGGGCGCTTCGGCTTCATTGCCGCAGACAGCGGTGCCGGCAACATGTGGTATGAAAACGCCCGTGAGGCAAGGGTAAACGAATGGCTCAACGACCCGTCTGCCATAATCGGTCCCGAAACCCTTGAATACACCGTAAAGGGCAGGCGGTTCAGCCTTTTTGCCGCAGACGACGGCATACCCTGCCGCGTCAGATACGGCTTCGGCTTCGCCGTATGGGAAAAGCCCATAGGCGAAGGCGCCTTCCGCTGCACCGCCTTTATACCCGAAAAGCTTGATGCGCGTGTGCTGATTATCGAAAACCTCGGTGCCTCCGCAGGACAGCTCAGCTGGAAAACCTCGCTCATTCTCTCCGACAGCGCAGATGATGCTCCTGCGGTGTCTGTAAATTATGTAAACCCGATATTCCACGCAGCATCAGAGCGTTTCCCAGTTGACAGAGAGCTTCTTATTGCCTCGTCAGTTGAGGCGATCGGCTGGACAGCCGATGAAATTTCGGCTCTGCGCGGGGAATACGACTGCAAAACCGCATATCTCACCTCACCCTGCTTTGCGGCTGTTTACGCGGACACGCCCGTTCTGGTGCTGGTCTGCGGCTTCTGCAATGAAAGCGAAATTATAGAATTATGTAAACCCGAAGCCGCATTTGCGGAGCTTGCCCTTGCCAAAAGTCACTGGCGCAATGCCGCCTGCGCATTCAGGCTTGACAGCGGCAATGCCGCACTTGACCGCTATATGAGCGGTTGGGCTGTGTATCAGACGCTTGCCTGCAGATTAATGGGAAGATGCTCCGTATATCAGAGCGGTGGCGCCTTCGGCTTCCGCGATCAGCTTCAGGACGCTGTAAATCTCCTGCTTATTTCACCGAAATATGCCCGGGAGCAGATTCTGCTCTGCTGCCGCCATCAGTACGAGGAGGGCGACGTCATGCACTGGTGGCACAGCCTGCCCGACGGCGACAGAGGTGTGCGCACACACTGCAGCGACGATTTGCTCTGGCTTGTCTGGGCTCTGTGCGAGTATGTGGAGAAAACGGGCGATGCGGCATTTTGCTCCGAATCTGCAAATTATGTAAACTCAGCTGTTCTTTCCGAAGGCGAGCATGACCGCTATGAAACCCCTGCCGTATCTGCCCTCTGTGAAACCGTGGCAGGTCATGCCAGGCGCGCCGTTGACATGTGCATTTCCCGTGGAAAAGGAAGTCACGGTCTGCTGTATTTCGGCAGCGGCGACTGGAATGACGGCATGGACAAGGTCGGCGGCGAGAGCGTGTGGCTCAGCTTTTTCTTTGCCGAAACCGTCAAGCGTTTTTCTGACCTGCTCGTATTGTTATGTAAACCTGATGCAGACTATTACCGCGGTGTTGCGGAGGAAATATGCCGCAGTGCCGATGCCGCATGGGACGGCGCGTGGTATCTGCGTGGCTACTGGCCCGACGGAACGCCCTTAGGCTCGGCGCAGTCAGAGGAATGCCGCATTGACTCCATTTCGCAAAGCTGGGCTGCCTTCTGCGCAGGCACCTCCAACAGCCGCATTGACACGGCGCTTGAAAGCTCTCTGCGTGAGCTTTACGACCGCGAAAACGGCATAGTGAAGCTGTTTACCCCGCCCTTTTCCTCCGGCGAGCGCAACCCGGGCTATATTCGAAGCTACGGGGCGGGCTTCCGCGAAAACGGCGGTCAGTACACCCATGCGGCAATATGGCTTGCCATGGCCTGCATAAGACGCGGCAGAGTTGAGGACGGCTTTTCCATTCTCCGCGACCTTCTGCCCGAAAATCACGACCTGCGCCGCTACCTTGCCGAGCCTTTTGTAATTCCCGCCGACGTGTATTCAAACTCCGAGCACATGGGCGAAGCGGGCTGGACCTGGTACACCGGTTCGGCGGGCTGGTACTTCCGCACGGTGTGCGAGGAGCTTCTCGGGCTGAAGCTCTGGGGCGGAAGTCTGTATATCCGCCCCGCTCTGCCTGCGGACTTTCCCGTCTGCCGCATTCGTCTGGTCGGACTGAATATCGTCATTGATGACGGTGAAATTACCGTAAACGGTGAAAAATACGACGGAAAAGGTATACCATACGCAGTATAAATGTGGTATAATGTATTATTAAACAATAAAACTACCGATAACGCTGTGAAGGAGACCTGAAAAATGGAAACCGTCAGAACAGAGATTTTGCCGGGCGTAAACCTTACCTGCCTGCACACCAAGAAATTCAAAACCGACTGCATGAGCATCAATCTGCTCACCCAGCATCAGCGCGAAACCGCCTCGCTGAATGCGGTTCTTCCCTATGTTCTGCGCCGGGGCACACGCTACCATCCCGATATGGAGAGCATTTCCGCCGCCCTTGACGAGCTTTACGGCACCTGCATTGAGCCCGTTGTGCGCCGTATCGGGGAAATTCAGTGCATCGGCTTTTACGCAAATCTGCCCTCCACCGCATATCTTCCCGGAGAGCAGGTCATGAAAAGTGCCGCGGAGCTCATGTGCGAAATGCTCCTTTCCCCCAACACAAAGGGAGGTCTTCTGCTTCCCGCCTATGTTGAAAGTGAAAAGGAAAAGCTGCTTGAGCGTATCCGCGCCCGCATGAACGACAAAATCGGTTACTCCGCACAGCGTCTTTATGAGGAAATGTGCTGCTATGAGGACTTTGCCGTTCCGCGTCTCGGTACGGAAAGCGGTGCCGAGGGCATCTATTATCAGAAGCTCAGCAAGCACTACCGCAACCTGCTTTCCACCTGCCCTATTGAAATTTTCTACTGCGGCAGCGAGGAGCCCGAAGACGTTGCCGAGGTGTTCCGCGACACGCTCTGCGGCATGCCAAGAGGTGAGCTTGACTATGACATCGGCACGGATATACGCATGAATTCCGTGGCAAACGAGCCAAGATACTTTACCGAGGAAATGAACGTCACCCAGGGCAAGCTTGCTCTCGGCTTCCGTCTCGGTGAGTGCATGGAGGAGCCCGATGTTGCCGCCATAAGCGTTTTCAACTGCGTTTTCGGCAGCGGAGTCACCTCAAAGCTGTTTATGAATGTGCGCGAAAAGCTGTCGCTGTGCTATTTTGCAAGCAGTATCGTCGACACCCACAAGGGACTTATGTGCGTATTCTCGGGCATTGATTTTGACAAGTACGAGGACGCGAAGTCGGAAATTCTCGCTCAGCTTGAGGACGTGAGAAAGGGTGTCATCAGCGACGAAGAATTTGAAGCCGCGAAAACCGGCATTGCCTCATCTCTGCGTGTAATCCCCGATTCCGCAGGTGACCTTGAGGGTTTCTGGCTTGCCAACATTCTCGACGGACTTGACTATGAGCCCGAGGAGCTTGCGGAGCTGTGTGAGAACGTAAGCCGCGAGGACGTTATCTCAATTGCAAACAGCGTTGTGCTTGACGCTGTATATTTCCTCCAGGGAAACGGAGAAGAACCCGATGATGAAGAGTAAAGAAT
Organism: Oscillospiraceae bacterium; assembly: GCA_045599385.1. Classification (GTDB taxonomy): domain Bacteria; phylum Bacillota; class Clostridia; order Oscillospirales; family Oscillospiraceae; genus F23-B02. The sequence goes on from JAZRVW010000018.1 coordinate 26,102, forward strand.
ACAAAAAAATCGGCGAGACCGTATATGAGGGAGTTCTCCCCAACGGTCTCACCGTTATCGCAATTCCCAAGCCCGATTTCAAGGAAAGCTATGCGGTTTTCGCCACCTGCTACGGCGGTGCCTGCCGCCGCTTCAGGCTTGACGGCGTGTGGTATGACACGCCCGCAGGTGTGGCTCATTTTCTTGAGCACAAGATGTTCGATATGCCCGACGGCGACAACGCTCTGAGCATTCTGTCAAAAAACGGCGCTCAGCCCAACGCATTCACCTCCAGCGACACTACCGCGTATTACTTTGACTGCAGCACGGGCTTTGAGGAAAACCTGCGCATGCTGCTGCGCTTTGTGTCCACGCCCTACTTCACCGAGGAGAGCGTTGCCAAGGAGCAGGGCATCATCGGTCAGGAAATCGGCATGGGCGACGATGACCCCTACCGCTGCGCCTACTTCAGCCTGCTGAAGCTGCTGTATGAGCACAATCCCATGCGCGAGGAGGTCGCGGGCACGGTTGAGAGCATTGCGGAGATTACCCCCGACACGCTCTATGCCTGCCATGCCGCATTCTACAATCCCTCCAACATGGTGCTCTGCACCGCAGGCGATTTTGACCCCGAGCGAATTTACGAAATCGCCCTTGAGGAGCTCGGCAGCAAGGAGGGCTCGAAGCCCGAGGTGGATTTCGGCGAGGCTGAATCCGCATTTCCCCTTGATGTATACACGGAAGCTCGCATGGAGGTATCCGCGCCTCAGTTTTTCATCGGCGCAAAGGTAACTCCCGTCCCCACGGGCAAGGAGCTTTTCCGTCAGAAAATCGTTTCCCAGCTTGCCCTGCGCACGCTCTTCGGCTCATCGGGAAAGTTCTATAACAACCTCTATTCCGCGGGCATCTTAAGCCGCGATTACGGCTATGAAACCGACTATGTTGCGGGTACTGCTACCATTATTTTCGAGGGCGAAAGCAAGGAGCCGCAGACGGTGCTGAGCGAGATTAAGGCCGCCGTTGCGGAGGTGCGCGAAAACGGTCTTGACAGGGAGCTTTTTGAGCGCATAAGAAAAGCCTCCTTCGGCTCAAGGCTCCGCGGTCTTGAAAGCTTTGACACGCTGTGCCTTTCCTACATGGACGGCTGCTTTGAGGGCTATGACCCGCTGGACAGCTTTGAAACTCTCGAAAGCATTGACATAAGCGAATGTGAAGCCTTCCTCACAGAATACCTTGCAGACGACAGACTTGCCATGTCTGTTGTGCTGCCTTTGAAATGAGGTGCGGTATGAATTTTCTTACGGCAAC
>JAZRVW010000019.1:0-2140 GCA_045599385.1 Oscillospiraceae bacterium
ACGACTGCATCGTATATAAAGATGCAAACAGACGAAAGGAGAAATCACCATGAAAACGAAAGAAGAACTGAGTGCGCTCAAAGAAGAATACATAAATATGAGCAAAAGACTCGCAGAGCTGACCGAGGAAGAACTGTATGAAGTGACTGCTGGAAAGGGAGGCTTTAGGCCGACCGTCGCCTGTCGCGATGCGCGAACGTGCACGAGAATCGACCCGTCAAAATGCACGCGCTATGTCAAGAATATGTTTCTCTGTCCCAGGATAAACGAACTGTGAGGGAGGTAAATACAATGAAAACCAAAGAAGAGCTGAACGCCCTCAAGGCAGAGGTCGAGACCCTGAACAAAAAGCTCGCAGAGCTGACCGAGGAAGAACTTAAGCAGGTCGCGGGTGGTTTTGATCCATTTGAAAAACTCGAAGCGTTTTCTCAAGGGAATGACCCGTTTTCGCAGGACCTCGGCAAAAGTGCAGATATGCCTTTCATTATTGATAGTGTAACTGATCTCGAAAAACTTGCAAATATAGTTGGCGAATGATGCCAACCCGCTGGTGTACTTTTACTTCGACTTACCTACCCCTACGCACCGTTTACTTCGGCTTTGGCAAACCAAAAGGCTCAGTCCAAAAGGACTGAGCCTTTTGGTTTGGTGGGAAAACCATGCATGGATTCGAAGCCGAGCGGGAGTGAATGACATGCCGGTGGCATGTCAGAGCCGCGAGGTGACCCGCTCGCAAGCGGGCAAATCCATCTTCCTTAATTATCGCCTCAAGCTCCCCCCATGCAGAAACGGGGAGTTCGCAGCAGCCAATGCGCTTGTCATAAACTTCACCACCGCCTACGGAATGCTGGTGCGTGAATGCGACATATATGACCATGCCTGCGGCACAAATTGCATTGATATGGAAAAATTCAATTCGTAAGACTTATTAACTCACATCGCCTCTGCGCGCCGTATGGTACAAGCAGGCAATTTCGGGAGCATTGCGGCACAGGTAGTAACAGTTGATATTTTTCTTCGACAATGCTATAATTTCCCGTGATATTATTTTAGGAGTAACACTATGACATCTCATTTTAAACGGATTTTTTCCCTGATTCTTGCCCTTGTTCTCACGGCAGCTCTTATGCCCTGCGCCTTTGCCGCAGGTGAATCCACCGTCAGCACTCCCGCTCAGGTTCTGAACTTCGGTCTCCGCGGAGGTCACGGTCCTGTTTCCATTACGAAAGCCACTCTGCATCAGGGTGAGCAGACCGATGAGGTTTATCTCATCGCTCTGGGAGGCGCCGACCTTTCCGTAACGCAGCAAAACAACTACACCGCATTCTTTTGCAGTGCCATGTCTATCCCCACCCTCTATCTTGAAACCGTAAAGAATGCCGCTCTGAAAACGATTCCCGAGGGCGCGAAGGTTATTCTCGCCGGTCACAGCGTTGGCGGCACGGTGGCGCAGCAGTTTGCCGGTGACAAAGAGATGCGCAGCAGATACGAGATTCTCAACGTTCTCGCCTGCGGCTCACCCGCGGTTGTGCTCTTTCAGCGCGAAGGCTCTCTGCATCGCCTTGCCGACGCAATGGACCCCGTTGCTCACCTCAGTCTCGCGGGTCTCGTAAATTTCTTCTATAACGTTTCCTACGAAAACAGCAAGCTGCTTCTGGAGCTTGAAAATCCCCATGCAAAGAGCTACTACATGGAATCCGTCTGGACAGGCTATGATTGCCTCGGTGTCAGGGGCGGCAGCGCCTATCTCACCTGCAAGGACTCCGACTGTGTCAGCTTCTCCCTGAAGCTGTGACTTTTTCACCGGACTTGTTTCCTGCAGGCCCGGTGATTTTTATTGCAGTATGCCTGCCTGAATGTTATAATGATTATACGGAAAAGAATAAATGCTTACAGTTTATTCTGAATACGTGATTTCCGTGTAAAATTCCCGGTTGAAAGCTGCCGCACGTCCGCAGCAGCATATACAGCGCCCGAAAATAAGGAGGACTGAGTAATGCCCATTGACGATTACAGCAGCAGCTGGCAGGATTTCGCCAGCACCATAAAGCCCGACGTTGATGTCGAAAAAAAGATAGTGCTTAAGAAAATCCGCCGTGACGGCTGCGATTTTGACGTTGACTACAAGGCCAATGCAGAG
>JAZRVW010000020.1:0-35995 GCA_045599385.1 Oscillospiraceae bacterium
GAGGCAGGGGAGAGCATTGAAGCGACTCCTCATGCCATGATGCGCTTCAAAATGCAGCTTCCGAGAGCCTGCAGTAAGCTTTCCGTACTTAGAAGACTTAAATGATTTAGGAGATATATATGAAAGCATACGGAGTTAACAAATTAAGAGAAATGTTCCTCAGCTTCTTCGAGACCAAGGGACATCTTCGCCTGCCGAGCTTTTCGCTCATCCCGCAGAATGACAAATCCATTCTGCTCATCAACGCCGGCATGACTCCCATGAAGCCCTGGTTCAAGGGCGAGGAGGAGCCGCCCAGACATAGAGTCTGCACCTGCCAGAAGTGCATCCGCACCGGCGATATAGAAAATGTCGGCCATACCGCACGCCACGGCACCTATTTTGAGATGCTCGGCAACTTCTCCTTCGGCGATTATTTCAAGCACGAGGCAATCGCATGGTCATGGGAGTTCCTCACAAGCGAGCAGTGGGTAGGTCTTGATCCCGAACGTCTGTACCCCTCCGTATATGTTGATGATGACGAGGCATGGAACATCTGGCACGATGAAATCGGTATTCCGGCCGAGAAGATTTTGCGGTTCGGCAAGGGCGATAACTTCTGGGAGCACGGTGCAGGTCCCTGCGGTCCCTGTTCCGAGATATATTATGACCGCGGCGAAGAATACGGCTGCGGCAGTCCCGACTGCACCGTGGGCTGTGACTGTGATCGCTATATGGAGGTCTGGAACAATGTTTTCTCCCAGTTCGATAATGACGGCGCAGGCAACTACACCGAGCTGGTTCAGAAGAACATCGACACGGGCATGGGCCTTGAGCGACTTGCCGTTGTCTGCCAGGGCGTAAATTCGCTCTTTGACGTTGACACCGTTATGAACATCACTAACAAGGTGTCCGAGATTACAAATGCGCACTACGGCGAAAGTGATAAGCGCGACGTATCCCTCCGCGTTATTACCGACCATATCCGCAGCGCAAGCTTCATGATTTGCGACGGCATTCTGCCCTCCAACGAAGGCCGCGGCTATGTTCTCCGCAGACTTCTCCGCAGAGCTGCCCGTCACGGCAAGCTCTTGGGTGTAAACGAGCCCTTCCTCTATGAAGTTATCGACACCGTTGTTAAGGTCAACGAGTGCCAGTATCCCGAGCTTCGCGATAAGCAGGAGTATATAACCCGCGTTGTAAAGAGCGAGGAGGAAAGCTTCGCAAAGACCATTGACGCAGGTATGCAGATTTTCGCTTCTCTGCTTGCAGAGCATAAGGCAAAGGGCGAAAGCGTGTTCTCAGGCGCCGATGCCTTCAAGCTTTACGACACCTACGGTTTCCCCGTTGACCTCACCGCAGAAATGGCCTCCGATGAGGGCATGAGCCTTGATAATGAGGAGTTTAACCGTCTTATGCAGGAGCAGAAGACAAGAGCAAGAGAGGCAAGAAAGGCTCTGGGCGATCTGGGCTGGGAAGGCATTGACTTCGGTCTTGACGCAACTCCCACCGAGTTTACGGGCTATGACAAGACCACCGACACCGCAACCGTGCTTGCCATCGTAAGCGGTGACGAGCTTACCTCCGAGATTTCAGAGGGCAGCGAGGGCATCATTGTTCTCGATAAAACTCCCTTCTATGCCGAAATGGGCGGTCAGGTTGCCGACCTCGGCACCATCGGCTTCAGCGCCGAGGATATTGACAAGGGCGAGCTTACAAAGTTCGTTGTAACAAATGTCAAGAAGGACAAGGGCAACAAGTATCTGCACTACGGCAAAGTGATGTCAGGTGCAATCAATGTCGGCGAAAAGGTTGTCGCAAGCATTGATATTGAACGCCGCAAGGCAATTTCCCGCGCACACTCCGCAACCCATCTGCTCCAGAGTGCTCTGCGCGAGGTGCTTGGTGACCACGTGCATCAGGCAGGTTCTCTTGTTGAGCCCGACAGACTCCGTTTTGACTTCACCCACTTCAATGCGCTTTCCATAGCTGAAATCAAAGCTGTTGAGAACGCTGTTCTAGATGCAGTTTTCGCGGGCATGGACATTTCCGTTAAGGAAATGGGCGTTGAGGAAGCTAAAAACAGCGGCGCAACCGCACTCTTCGGCGAAAAATACGGCGACGTTGTTCGCGTTGTATACATGGGCGATTACAGCACTGAGCTCTGCGGCGGCACTCATCTTGACAATACCGCAAAGGTCAGCGCCTTCCGAATCCTCAGCGAAAGCTCCGTTGCAAGCGGCGTAAGAAGAATCGAAGCCGTAACGGGCAGGGAATTTTTAAAGCTTGCTTCTGACGCAAGCCTGAAAATTACCCAGACCGCCGAAATCCTCAAGACCAAGCCCAATGAGCTTGTTTCCCGCGCAGAAGCTGTTGTGGCAGAAATGCGTGAGATGCGCCAGACCATCGACAAGATGAAAGCAAAGGCAATTCTCGGTGAGGCAGAGCAGTTCCTTAAAAATGCAAAGGACGTTAACGGTCTTAAGGTAATCACCCTTTCCATTGAGGGCATATCCGCTGATGATATGCGCAAGCTGGGTGACTTCCTGCGCGATAAGGAAGAAAAGACCGTGGCTCTGATTGCAGGTGTAAACGAGGGCAAGATTACCTTCCTGGCCTCCTGCGGCAAGGACGCGGTTGCAAAGGGCGTCAGAGCAGGCGATATCATCAAGACCGTTGCACCTATATGCAACGGCAGAGGCGGCGGCAAGCCCGATTCCGCAATGGGCGGCGGCTCCGATGTAAGCAAACTTCCCGAGGCTCTTGCGGCAGTTGAGAGCTTTGTGGCATCAAAATAAAAGGAGAATTATCATGAGCGATTGTCTGTTTTGCAAAATCATAGCAGGTGAAATCCCCTGCACAAAGGTTTATGAGGACGAGTTCGTTTTCGCCTTCCGTGACATTAATCCCCAGGCACCCGTGCATGTTCTGGTGCTTCCCAAGCAGCACATCTGCTGTGCGGACAAGATTGACGAGTCCAACTCCATGCTGGTTGGCAAATGCTTTGAGGCCATTGCAAAGATTGCAAAGGCCGAGGGGCTTGCAAACGGCTACCGCGTCGTGAACAACTGCGGTGAGGACGGCGGCCAGACCGTAAAGCATCTGCATTTCCATCTTCTCGGCGGCAGATTGCTTCCCGTGGAAATGGCATAAAAAAGACAATAAAAAGCAGAAAGCCCGAGCTTTCTGCTTTTTTAATGGGTGATTGTATGAGGGGAGTGCGAAAGCTTGCAGCAGCCTGCATAGGTTTTTCCGCTGCGGTGTTCATTGCGCACTATCTGCTGAGCGGCGGAATGCTTGCTTATGTGGCGGCAGCCTGCTTTGCCGTCGGCTGCATTGGCTTTGCGTTTAAGAAAAACACCCGTATGCGCATAATGCTGCTGTTTTTTGCGGCGGCTGTGGGCTTTATGGGTTATAAATACAGCGCAGACACTTTCCTTGCACCCTGCGAGGAGCTTGCGGACAGTGAGCTTAGTCTCAGGGCCGTTGTAACGGCTTATCCCGAGAAACGTGACAGCTGCAATGCGCTGTATGTGCGTTTCTGCGATGAAAAAATGCCGAAAACAGACGGCATACTGTTTGACTTTTCCGAGAATAAAGCCTCACTCCGACCGGGCGATATTATCAGCGCTGAGGTGAAGCTTCGCTCTGCACAGTACAGATACGGCGAGGCAACGGACATAAACATATCCAAAGGCCTCAATGTTGTGGGCTATATTAATGACGGCTGCCGCGTTGTCGGACATGAGAAGCATGATTTTGAGTACTTCCCGAAGCACATCGGTCATGCTGTCGGTGATAAAATTCGGGAGATTTTTCCCGACAGCTCTGAGCATTTTATGCTCGCGCTGCTGACGGGTGACAGAACCGATTACTACGGTGACGGCAAGTTAAGCACCTCCATGAGCGTTGCGGGACTTGCCCACGTGGTTGCCGTTTCGGGAATGCACGTTGCGTTCCTTGTGGGCTTTCTTATGGCGGTCATGGGGCGCAACAAACGTTCTGCCCTGATATGCATCGCTCTTGTGTGGGTGTTCGTTGTCATGGTGGGAGCTCCGCCGTCATCTGTGCGTGCGGCGCTAATGCAGACGATGCTGCTTGCGGCCTACCTTTTCCGACGGGAATTTGACAATATAACCGTCCTGTCCTTTGCCATGGCACTCATTCTGGCATTCAATCCCTTTGCCTGCGGAAGCATCAGCCTTCAGCTTTCATTCGGCGCTATGGCGGGTATAATGCTTTTTACCCAGCCGATTTATGTGTGGCTGACGGAAAAGGTGCTTATTGTTCGCGGCAGAATGTGGGACTATATTGCGGGCGTGCTTGCAAGCTCTGTTTCCGCAACGGTGTTTACCGTTCCGCTTATAGCGATACACTTCGGCTATGTGTCTGTGCTGTCACCGCTTGCGAATATTCTTTGCCTGTGGTGCATATCCCTGCTGTTCTGCGGCGGCTATATAATCTGTGCACTGGGAGTTTTCCTGCCTGCAGCCGCAAAATTCCTTGCGGGGATAATATCATATCTTGTACAATATATAGCTTTGGTGGTAAAATGGATAGCAGATATTCCGTTTTCGGCAGTTTATGTTGAAAATAAGCTTACGGTGCTGTGGCTTGTGCTGTCGTATGCCGCCTTCGCGCTGTTTGCCGTAATTAAGCGGAGACACAAAATCAGCGAGCTAATACCCATCGGAGTAACTGTTCTCTGCTTTGCGGCGCTTATCATATCAATGCGCGTTTCCGCCATCAACGACCCGGGAACAATTACGGTTATGGACGTAGGAAGCGGTCAGTGCATTGCCGTTACCTCCGGCGATAATACCGTGGTGGTGGATTGCGGCTGCAGCGGTATTTCTGAAAATCCCGGATTTATGATGTCAAGCTATCTCCACGCCAACGGCAGAAGCTTCGTGAACTACCTTGTGCTTACTCACCTGCACACAGACCATGCAAACGGCGTTTGCAAGCTCATGAATTCCATTGATGTGGGAACGCTTATTCTTCCGAAAGATGCCGAGGACGACAACGGACTTCTTGAAGAAATACTTGACGCAGCAGAGGAAAACGGCGTCAAGATTGTATTCATTGATGTGGACAGCGTTTGCAGCTGTGGTGATATTTCGCTTATTCTCTATATCCTCGAGTCAAATGAGGGAGCACTCATGGTGACGGCGGATATCGGTCAGTACAGAATGCTCGTGACGGGTGACGCGGAGAAAAAAGCGGAGCTTGAGCTTGCGGAGAGGGAAGACCTTTCCGTAACGGATCTGCTCATAGTCGGACATCACGGCTCTAAATATTCAAGCTGTGAGGAGCTTCTGCAGGAAGCAAGTCCCGAAATCGCCGTAATATCTGTCGGCGAAAACAGATACGGGCATCCCACTCAGGAGGTTCTGGACAGACTTGCTGAAACCGGCGCGGAAATACACAGAACGGACATTAGCGGAAGATTTGTTTTGAGGTTAAAATAAATGGCAAAAGCTAAGAAAAATAAGGAATTACCCAAGTTTATATATAGCGATGAACTGCGAAAGCTGAATCAGCAGGGACCTCAGCGCCTGTATTTTATATGGGGTCCCGAGGACTATCTGTCCGACCAGTTTGTAGGTGAAATCCGAAAAATCTGCGTACCCGAGGGCATTGCTGATTTCAGTTATCACAAATTCAGTGATAGGGATTATTCTGCAAGAGCGATGGCAGATGCTATCGATTCCGTTCCGTTTCTTACGGAGAGGACTATGGTTGAGGTGCGCGGACTTGACCTGAACAAGCTGCTTGAAGATGAGGTTGAGGAGCTTGCAGATGCAATTAAGGATATTCCCGATTACTGCACTGTGGTTTTTGTCGAGCCCTCTGAATTTGAGCCTGACAAGAGAAAAAAGATATATAAAAAGCTCCTGAAAGACGGCTGCGAGATGTATGTTGACGCCCAGTCGGCAGATGCCCTTGTGAACTGGGTCGGCAGACGCTTTTCTGCGGCGGGAAAACGCATTGAGCTCAACGCCATTCAGCGTCTTATCTTTGTTTCGGGCAATCTGATGAATATGCTCATTCCCGAAATTGAGAAAATTGCGGCATACGCAAAAGGAAATATTGTCACAGTAGATGATGTTGATGCGGTTGCGCATCATATTCCCGAAGCGGTTGTGTTTGAGATGGTTGACTGCCTCGGCAACGGACAGACGGGCAAGGCAATGTTCTATCTTGATGAGCTTCTGGGTAATAAGGATTGTGACGAAAACTATGTCATAGCCATTCTCGGATTGCAGATGCGCAAGGTTTATGCCGCAAAAATGGCAATCGAATGCGGCGGTGGTAAGGAATATCTGATGAAGAAAATAGGCATTCCCTATGAAAGCTATGCAAATAACTATATGAACGCGGCAAGACGCTATACTGTGAAGCAGCTTAAGCGTGCTGTGGAGCTGTGTGCGGAAACGGATTACAAAATGAAAAGCGCGGGCGTATCCGAAAAGGAGCTTATTAAGGAGTGCGTAATGCGTATAGCCGTAGGTGAGGGCAATGAATAGAATATCCGAAGTAATTGTTGTCGAGGGGCGCTACGATAAAAATACGCTTTCGCAGGTGGTTGATGCCACAATCATTGAAACCTCGGGCTTCGGTGTTTTCAACGACAGGGAAAAGCAGAAGCTGCTTCGCATGATGGCGGAAAAACGTGGACTTATCGTGTTTACCGATTCTGACGGAGCGGGCTTTGTAATACGAAACTTCATAAAGGGCTGTGTTCCGCCGCAGTATGTTAAGCATGCCTATATTCCCGATATTGAGGGAAAGGAGCGCCGCAAGAGCAAGGCCTCAAAGGAAGGAAAGCTGGGCGTTGAGGGCATGACACCCGAAATCATAATCGGGGCGCTAAAAAGAGCGGGCGCAACTTTTGACGGAGAAGCCTCTGTGCAGACAGCAAAAATCAGCAAAGCGGATATGTACGCAAAAGGACTTTCGGGCAAATCCGACAGCGCTTCAAAACGCCGTGAGCTTATGAGAAAACTCAATTTGCCCGAAAAAATGAGCGCCGACGCGCTTTTGCAGGTTTTAAATGTGCTGATGACCCGGGAAGAGTTCCTTGATTTGTAAAAAAATATAGCATTATCAAATATATTGTGGTATAATAATCAGACTAAGTACATTATGTGGAGGAATTGCGGTGCTTATCTGTCCCAACTGCAGTAAGCCCCTTGTCAGATCGGGCAACACATATAAATGCGTGCAGGGACACAGCTTTGACATTGCGTCCTCCGGCTACTGCAATCTTCTTTGCTCGTCTAAGCCCGGTGAGTTTACGGGCGACAGCAGGGAAATGGTTGCCGCACGCAGAAAATTCCTCGATACCGGAGCCTATGAAAAGCTCCGTGATGCCGTGTGTGAGAGAGTTAAGGAGCTTGCACCGCAAACCGCCGTTGACGCAGGCTGCGGCGAGGGCTACTATACCCGTGAAATCGCAAAGTCGGTTTCCGGTGAAATTATTGGAATTGACATTGCAAAAAGCGCCACGCAGTATGCGGCAAAGCGCGATAAGAAAACAAGCTACATTACCGCAAGCGCCTATCATATGCCCGTTGCGGATAAAAGCGCAGAGCTTGTGCTGTCGCTGTTTGCCCCGACTCCCGCAAAGGAGTTTTCCAGAGTGCTTAAAGACGACGGTCATGTTCTGACGGTTGTCCCGGGAAACGAGCATCTTTGGGAGCTGAAAGAGGCAATATACGATGAGCCCTATCTGAACCGCGAGGACAAGCATTCCCTTGAGGGCTTTTCGCTGCAGGACAGAAGAAAACTTGTGTACACAGCGGAAATTACGGGGAATGACAACATAAAAGCGCTGTTTTCCATGACACCCTATATCCACAGAACGTCAAAAGAGGGAATAGACAGACTGGAAAAGCTTGATAGAATCAGCCTGACCCTGTCTTTTCTTCTCCTGACATATACAAAAGAAAAAGTTGAGCATTTGGAGGAATAATCTATGAAATGCCCGTTTTGCGGTTTCCTTGAAAGCAAGGTAATCGACTCACGTCCCGCCGAGGAAGGCACAACAATCCGCCGCCGCAGAGAATGCCTTGCCTGCCAGAAGCGCTTCACCACCTATGAAACCATTGAGCACATGCCTCTGGTTGTTGTAAAGCGTGACGGCGCACGTCAGACCTTCGACAGAGCAAAGATCATAAACGGCGTTGCACGCGCCTGCGATAAGCGCCCCGTTGCTTATGAGCAGTTTGAGAAGATTGCCGACGAAATCGAGCAGGAGCTCCAGAGCAACCTTGAGCGTGAGGTCAGCACCGTTGACATCGGCGAAATGGTCATGAAGCGCCTGAAGGACGTTGACGAGGTTGCATACGTCCGCTTCGCATCTGTCTACCGCAGCTTCAAGGACATCAATACCTTCATGGAAGAACTCTCCAAGCTCCTGAGCGACAAGTAATCATAATATACTGCCTATGCTGAGATGCTCCATGGTGCGTATTGATTCAAGATGCGCCATGAGAAGACCGTAGGCGCCCTCATAGGTGTTGCTGTCCTCCTCGCTGAGCGTTGTTTTAAGATTGAAAAACGCATCGGTAACGGAGTCAATCTCGGTGTGCCTGATGAAAATATGAGTGTATCCGTCGAGGGACAGCCAATGCTCCGAGGCGGTGTCGAGCAGCGACTTTGCCTTGTCAAAGTCGCCGTTTCGCGCACTTGTTACGGCTTCCTTAACCTCTTCCTCAAGGTCGTAAATGAGCTTGTCGTTGTAATTAATATTGATAATTGCCCCTGCAAACAGAAGCGCAAGCAGTATTACTGCCGTTATTTCCTTTATCATTTTTGCTCCTTTTCCTGACAGTAAACTGTACCTGCTTCCGTCAGCGTGAAAAGATAAATGTCCTGCGGTGATTTGCTGCCAAGCTGTTTGTTCAGCCATTTTTCGTCCCGCCCGAGAAGCTTGAGGTTATTGTCAAGAATCCGTCCCTGATTAATAAGAATATGGGGATAACCCGTGTCGGACAGCTTTATTCCGATGCTGCTTGCCGTAAGCGGCTGAAAGTCAGGCTTGAGAATAATGTTGAGCTGACCGCTTGTTTCCAAAATTGCGTATTCCACGGTCGTAATGTCATTTACGCTCTGAGAGCGCAGCTCCTGAAGCAGCTCATCGGGTGTGAAGCGGTTCTTGTGCATTTCGGGAATACAGATTTTTCCGCCTGATATGATGATGCTGGGCTTTCCGAAGACAAAGCCGCGCAGCTTGACGCTTTTCATGGATACGCCCGATATTATTACCTCAAGGCAGAACAGCACCGCAATGGGCACAAGACCGTTGAGCAGGGGAATGCCTATGTCCTGAAGAGGACTTGCGGCAAGGTCGGCAACCAGCGCCGCGACAATAAATTCGCTGATTTCCATCTCGCCGAGCTGACGCTTGCCCAAAAGACGCATGGAAATCAGAATCGTAAAATACAGAACAATTGTTCTGACAAAAATAATAGCCAGATTAATCGCCTCCACGGGTAGTTTTTCCCGTAAAATGCAGATTATCAGATTTGAAGGTTAAAATGAAAATAATAGCAGACAGCAAAGAAAATACCGTTAAGCTCGTTGCGGATAAAATCCGCGAATTTGTGGCGGACAAGCCCGATGCAGTCATCGGCTTTGCCGCAGGCAACAGCTTTAAGGAAATTTTTGCGGAGCTTGAAGGCGCTGATTTCAAAGCTGTTGAAGCATTCAGCGTCTGTGAATATATCGGCTCGGACAGAATAAGCGAAGAACTCAGTACAGAGCTGTATTCAAAAACGGGCATTACAAAAATCCATAAGCCCGATGAGAATGAGCCTGAAAAATACGATGAGGAGATTGCGTCCTGTGGTGGTCTTGACCTCGTTGTTCTGGGAATCGGCCTCAACGGACACATAGGCTTCAATGAGCCTGCAACACCATTTGACACAAGAACCCACGTTCAGCAGCTTACCGACTCGACAAAGAGAATGAAGGCAGAGGCCTTCGGCGGTGAAATGAATGTTCCCGCAGCTGCCGTAACCATGGGACTTAAGACAATATGCAGCGCAAAGAACGTAATCCTTGTTGCCTTCGGTGAAGAAAAGGCGCAGATTGTGCATAAGCTTGTGTACGGAAGAACAGAAACATATATTCCTGCGGCAATGCTGCAGCTTCACATGAATATGCTGCTTTACCTCGATAATGAGGCGGCGGCGAAACTCTGATAAACAGGAGATTTAGCTATGGGTAAATATTTCGGAACCGACGGTTTCCGCGGCGAAGCCAACGTTAACCTGACGGTTATGCACGCCTTTGAAATAGGCCGTTACCTCGGCTGGTACTACGGCAAGGAGCATAAGGCAAGAATTGTCATCGGCAAGGATACACGCCGCTCCAGCTATATGTTTGAATCCGCACTCTGCGCAGGTCTTACTGCCAGCGGTGCCGACGCGTATCTTCTCCATGTCACAACAACACCCAGCGTGGCATTTATTGCCCGTGCAGACGATTTTGACTGCGGCATCATGATTTCCGCATCTCACAATCCCTACTATGACAACGGAATAAAGCTTATCAACGGCCGCGGCGAGAAGATGGACGATGCAATGCTCGACGGCATTGAGTCATACATTGACCGGGCTGAAGCAGGTGAGAAGGACTGCCTGCCCTATGCTACAAATGAAAAAATCGGACGCACCGTTGACTATTCCGCGGGCCGCAACCGCTACATCGGCTTCCTCATTTCTCTTGCAACCCGTTCCTACAAGGGTAAGAAGGTGGGCCTTGACTGCGCAAACGGCAGTACATGGATGATGGCAAAGAGCGTTTTTGACGCTCTCGGCGCAGATACATACGTTATCCACAACAACCCCGACGGACTTAACATCAATGTCGACTGCGGCTCCACTCATATTGAGCAGATTCAGAAGTTCGTAATTGAAAAGGGGCTTGACGTGGGCTTTGCCTTTGACGGCGATGCGGACCGCTGCCTTGCCGTTGACGAAAAGGGCAATATCATAACCGGTGACCATATCCTTTATGTCTGCGGTAAGTATATGAAGGACAGCGGTATCCTCGGCGACAAGAAGATTGTCACAACAGTTATGAGCAATATCGGCCTTTACAAAGCCCTTGACGAGCTGGGCATCGGCTATGAAAAGACTGCTGTTGGCGATAAGTACGTTGCCGAAAATATGCGCGCCAACGGACATATCCTCGGCGGTGAGCAGTCTGGCCACATAATTTTCGGACGCCTTGCAAACAGCGGTGATGGCATTCTTACGGCAATCAAGATTATGGAGGCTATGTGCGAATCAAAGCAGCCTTTGAGCGTGCTTGCAGCTCCCGTTGTAATGTTTCCTCAGCTTCTGAAGAACGTTGTTGTTGACGATAAGGACGGAACTCTGAACTGTGATGAGGTTAAAGCGGCTGTTGCAAAGATTGAGGCCGAGCTTGGCACCGAAGGCAGAGTGCTTCTCCGCAAAAGCGGCACCGAACCCGTACTGCGTGTTATGATTGAGGCAACAAGCCCCGAAAAGTGCGAGGAATGCGTTGACTATATTATCGGCGCAATGCGTGACTGCGGCAGACTTATAAAGGTGAAGTAAGATGTACAAAACAGAAGATTTACTGGATTTATCCAAAACCATAGCCGCAGCTCTGTTTGAGGGCAAAGCTTATCCTTGGGAAGTGCTTGCGGATATCAAGGATTTCATCATTGAACTCGGAAACACTCTTCCCGAGGAAGAGTATGAAAAGCGCGGCGAGAATATCTGGGTCGCAAAGGACGCGACCGTCTTTCCCTCCGCATATATCGGCTCTCCCTGCATAATCGACCACGGTGCTGAGATTCGCCATTGCGCCTTTATCCGAGGAAGCGCCATTGTAGGAAAAAACTGCGTCGTGGGCAACTCGGTTGAGCTTAAGAACGTTGTGCTTTTCGACAACGTTCAGACACCGCACTACAACTATGTGGGCGACAGCATTCTCGGCTATAAATCTCACATGGGAGCAGGTTCCATCACATCCAACGTTAAGAGCGACAAGACCCTTGTTGTTGTGAAAAACGGAGATGAGCTTATTGAAACGGGCCGAAAGAAATTCGGTGCAATCCTGGGCGACTGCGTTGAAGTCGGCTGCAACAGCGTGCTTAATCCCGGCACCGTGCTTGGAAGAAACGCAAGCGTTTATCCCACAAGCAGCGTCCGCGGTGTAGTTCCCGAAAATGCAATTTTCAAGGATAAAGACAATATCGTAATAAGAAATTAAATATTAAACCCGAACACAGTTGTAACAACAGTGTTCGGGTTTGTTATTTATGCTTTCTGTTTTTTAGCGGCTTCCTCGCGTGCTTTGCAGATATCCGCCCATTTGGGCAGCTTTGCGAAGGCCTCGCTCATTTCCCGCATCTTTTCGGGAATGTTTATCTTTTGGGGGCAGACCTCCATACACTGACCGCAGCCTATGCATTGGGAGGGCTGCTTTTCCTCGCCCAGTGAGTCAAGGCGCTGACCGATGTTGACGCTGGGTGCAATTCTCAGGTCGTTGTAGAGCGAGATTAGCAGGGGAATGTCAAGCTCCTGCGGACAGCCGTCGCAGCAGTAGCGGCAGCCCGTGCAGGGAATTGCGTTTTTAAGGATTTCCGCTGTTTTGAGCACAAGCTCCGTTTCGCTTTCGGAGAGAGGATTGCGCTCGTTAAAGGTGCTGACGTTGTCAGTCATCTGCTCAAGATTGCTCATGCCGCTGAGAATCATTTTAACATTGGGCAGTCCCTGCAGGAAACGGAAGCCCCAGGAGGCAATGCTGTCGGAGGGACGGAGCGCCTTGAAGGGAGCTTCAAGCGCATCGTCAAATTTTGCAAGCTTGCCGCCGCGTACGGGCTCCATTACCCAGACGGGAATACCGTAAGCAGTGAGTATTTCGTACTTTTCCTTTGCCTTTTGCAGAGTCCAGTCAAGATAGTTGAGCTGAATCTGACAGAATTCCATGTCCTTGCCGTATTTGTCGAGAAACTCGGTAAGGCATTCAAGGTCGGCATGGCAGGAGAAGCCCAGATGTCTTATGCGTCCTGCTTTTTTCTGCTCAACGAAATAGTCGATAATGCCCCATCTGGCATCGTCATAGACCTTGTAGGAATTTTCGTTTACGTTGTGCAGAAGATAAAAGTCGAAGTATTCCACCTGACATTTTCTGAGCTGTTCCTCGAAAACACCGGCAGGGTCATAGCTTTCACTTATCTGATGACCGGGAAATTTCGTTGCAAGGTTGAAGCTGCTTCTAGGATATCGGGCAAGCGATTTTCCGATTGCAATTTCGGACATGCTTTCATGATAGGGGAAAGCTGTGTCAAAGTAATTAACCCCGTGTGCTATGGCATAGTCCACCATCTCATCAACCTGCTGCTGATCAATATCCGAACCTTTGCCGCCGGGAAGCAGGGGCAGACGCATGGTGCCGAAACCAAGCAGGGAAAGCTTTTCGTTCTGAAAATCGCTGTAAATCATTTGTACGGTCTCCTTTATTATCTTTTGACTTTACTTTAGCACTAAAAAACTCTTCGGTCAATAAAAAAGCGGTACCCTTCGGGTACCGCAAAATCAAACCATACTTCTGTAATCCTCACAGCTTTCAATGCTGTCGGGAGGGAAAAATTCATCAACGGGGAAGCTGATTCTGCTGAACATTGTGCAGGGGTCATCTTCCGCGGAGCCAACGCATTCCTTCTCGGGCATGCAGTAGTCATAGGCGGGAATGAGAAGCTGAGTGTTGCGCTCAAGGCGGACTATGGAGAACTGACCGAGTGAAACCGTAAGCTGACGTGAATTTGAGCCGCTTGTAAGCTCATCACAGAAATACTCTCTGATGAAATCGGGAATGTCATGCTGCTCTGCGGAAGGAACAGGACAGCTTATGTCGGCAATGCCCATGTGGAGTATGATGGGGTCAACGGCGTCCACGGTGGCAATGGGCATATCGTCATTTGACATATCCTCGTCATCAACAACGGAGGAGTAGGATTTTACTCTGCCCTCGCTGCCGAAAAGCATTACCCGCTTGTCGAAAACGGCAAGACCGCGAACTGTCTGGTTGCCGGGGAAGGTCTCACCGCATACATCATAAAAATAGGTGACATCTACGGTGTAGTAGCCTCGGTTGAGGCTGATTTCCCTTACGTTAACGTCGCAGTGAAGAAGCTCGGCATTGCGCGGACGCACGCTCAATGCGTTATCTATGTAGGGCAGGGAATTAACTGTGGGGAAAACCGTGAGATCCTCGATACAATCTTTGTCACGGCAGGAATCCATTATCTTTCTTGTGTTGATGCAGACGGCCTCTTTAATGCAGTCGGCGTTATCAACCGCACCGGGCACAACTCTGTCTGCCATAAGCATACCTCCCATACGGTATTTGAAGCAAACTTCATTACAGTTTATGCGCAACTGAAAAAACTGTGAAACAAAAATGATTTACAAGAAGGACGGAATGTTATAAAATACATTAATGTAGAAAGGAATGATACCATGAGTAAGAAAAACGCGAGAATACTGTGGCTGGTTATACTTGCCGTAGAAGCTGTAATGCTTGCTGCAATGCTGCTGTGTGATTTCGGTGTGCTCAGCTCGAAAATCGATCCTCTTTCATTTCGCGGTGTTTTGTATCATATTGCGGCGGTGATTATTATTGTAATCTCAATCGGTAATCTGAAACGCATCGAAAAATAATCCTTTACATAAAATTATAATGAGCGTATAATTTAAAAATAATTTTCAGGAGAGTAGACATGGAAGAAAGATTCGGATTCATCCACGAAAAACTCGACATTAAAATACTGATTCTGTTTATTTTACGCAGACTCCCGGGTGTTGTTAACCGCGATGTGCTTGCCGACCTTGTTCAGTGTGACGGCGGCATAGGATATTTTGACTACTCCGACTGCCTTTATGAGCTTATCGCCGCAGGGCAGGTAACAGAGGAGGAGGACGGTTACCGCATAACCGAAAAGGGTGCCGAAAACGGCGAAACCGTTGAAAGCAGCCTGCCTTATTCCGTAAGGAAAAAAGCGGAAAAGCTTCTTGCGCCTGAGGCTGAGCGTCTGCGCCGTCTTGCAATGCTCACGGCAGAGCACAGACTCAATGACGGGCTTTGCACCGTGACACTCGCCATGGACGACGGCAAGGGTGAAATTCTGCGTATGGAGCTGCTGTGTGCCGATGAGGAGCAGGCAGAGCGCATGGAGAAGTATTTCAAACATAACGCCGAGGCAATCTACGGCGATTTAATCAATATGCTTGACAAGTAAGCATTAAACCTGGTTTTAATGCCCATCTTATGATGGGCATTTGTATTTTGGAAAGGAAAAAAGACAATGAAAGTTATGATTCCGGAGGGATATAAAAGTATCCTCAGTGTTTATGACACTCAGAAAGCAATAAGCCTGCTCAAGCGTCTGTTTGAAGACAGACTTGGCGCTCTTCTTAACCTTTACCGCGTTTCCGCGCCTTTGTTTGTTGAGTCCAATTCCGGCCTCAACGATAACCTTAACGGCTATGAGCGTCCGGTTTCCTTTGACATTCTGCGTTCTGACGCCACCGCACAGGTGGTGCAGTCTCTGGCAAAGTGGAAGCGTGTTGCACTCAAGCGCTACGGCTTTTTCCCCGGCAAGGGACTTTACACCGACATGGACGCAATCCGCCGCGATGAAGATGAGCTTGATAATCTCCACTCCATCTATGTTGACCAGTGGGACTGGGAAAAGGTAATACTCCCCGAAAACCGCAATGTTGATTATCTCAAGAACACGGTCATGGATATTGTCAAGGCACTCTGCGATACTCAGGACACCATGCAGGCAATTTATCCCCAGCTTCAGTGCCTCGGCAAGCTTGAGCGCAACGTCTCCTTCGTGACCGCCCAGGAGCTTGAAGACCTTTATCCCGACTTTACCGCAAAAGAGCGCGAAAATGCCTACGTCAAGGAGCATAAGACTGTTTTCATCATGGGTATCGGCGGTAAGCTCAAGTCCGGCAAGCCTCATGACGGCAGAGCTCCCGACTATGATGACTGGAATCTTAACGGCGATATCATGTTCTGGTATGAGCCCCTTCAGTGCGCAATGGAGATTTCCTCCATGGGTATCCGCGTTGATACCGAAGCCCTTGACAGACAGCTTAAGCTTTCAGGCTGTGATGACAGACGTGAGCTGCCTTATCACAAAATGCTTCTGAACGGTGAGCTTCCTCTCACCATCGGCGGCGGCATAGGCCAGTCCCGCGTTTCCATGCTTCTACTGGGAAAAGCCCATATCGGTGAGGTGCAGGCTTCAATATGGGATAAGAAAACAGTTGAGGTCTGCGAAGCGGCTGATGTAATGCTTCTGTGATAAAGGACATATAATTAAATATGATTTTTATTGAAATACTAAAATCCATAATCCTCGGTATCGTAGAGGGCATAACCGAATGGATACCGATTTCAAGCACCGGACACATGCTGCTGGTTGACGAATTTGTTCAGCTCGGCGTATCTCCGGAATTTAAGGAAATGTTCCTTTATGTCATTCAGCTTGGCGCAATTCTCGCGGTTGTAATACTGTTTTGGGACAAAATGTGGCCCTTCAACTGTAAGGATAAGTCAAAGCCCGTTATCATAAAGGAAACCTTTTCTCTCTGGTTCAAGGTCGTTGTAGCCTGCATTCCCGGCACGGTTGTGACACTTCTGTTTGACGATTACATAGAGGCTCACTTACAGACGCCGACAGTAATTGCACTTGCACTTATATTCTACGGCATTTTGTTCATTCTGATTGAAAACTGGAACAAAAAGCGTACTCCCAAAACTCTTGAGCTTCAGGACATTACATACAGAACAGCGTTCATCATCGGTCTGTTTCAGGTTTTGTCCATAATCCCCGGCACTTCACGCTCCGGCTCGACAATCATCGGCGCACTGACAATAGGCGTTTCCCGTGTTGCCGCCGCGGAGTTTACCTTCTTCCTTGCCGTTCCCGTAATGATAGGAATGTCGCTCATTAAGATTGCAAAGTTTGCCATGTCCGGATACATAATGACCGGCGCAGAAGCGGTAATACTTCTTGTGGGCTGTGCTGTTGCTTTCTTTGTATCGGTTTTTGTAATCAGATTCCTCATGAGCTACATAAAGAAAAAGGACTTCAAGGTCTTCGGCTGGTACAGAATTGCTCTCGGTGCAGTTGTTCTGCTGTACTTTCTCGTAATTAAATAATAGAAAAGACGGCTGCAAGGGCAGCCCTCTTTTTTTGATAATCTTAATCTATGTAACTGGAATCAACAATTAATACAATGCACACTGCGTTGGCTTTGCATGGGGTGAGCATGAGAGGGGATTGGTTATCCCCTCTCAGCCGAATTTGAGCGAAGCGGATAAATAGCAAGGCGCAGCCTTGCGGCATCAAAAAGAGACTGCCTAAAGCAGTCTCTTTTTGGAGCGGGGTACGGGAGTCGAACCCGCCTCAGAAGCTTGGGAAGCTCCTGTACTACCGATGTACTAACCCCGCAGGGTGATTGAATTATACCACCGAAACCTTGCATAATCAAGGGAAAAGCGTATTGCCCGCAAAAGCCTTTTATGATATCATACCATCTGTTGATGATTTGAGAGGTAATTATGGGAATCAGAAAATATATAGGAACAAAAGATTTTTATAAAATGGTGCTGGCAATTGCCATACCCATCATGGTTCAGAACGGCATATCCCAGTTTGTTTCCGTTCTTGATAATCTCATGGTGGGCAGACTCGGCACGGAGCAGATGTCGGGCGTTGCCATTGCAAACCAGCTGATTTTTATATATAACGTTACAATCTTCGGCGGTTTGTCGGGAGCGGGTATTTTCGGAGCCCAGTTTGCCGGCAAGGGCGATAACGAGGGCATCAGGCAGGTTTTCAGATTTAAGATATATATTGCCCTTGCTGTTTTTGTAGTTGGCTTTGTGGTGCTTAACTTCTTCAATGAGCCGATTATCAGGATTTTTCTTCATGACAGTAACAGCGGCGACCTTGAGCTTACGCTTAAATACGGGCAGGAATATATTCGCATGATGCTGTGGGGACTTGCTCCTTTTGCAATGGCTCAGATGTACGCTACCAGCTTGCGTGAAACAGGGGAGACCAAGCAGCCCATGATTGCAAGCATCATCGCCGTTGCAACAAATCTTGTGCTGAACTATATCCTCATCTTCGGCAAGCTCGGCGTACCTGCAATGGGTGCAAAGGGTGCGGCGCTTGCAACTGTAATATCCCGCTTTGTTGAACTTATAGTAATTGCCCGCTGGGCGCATACAAACACCGACAAGGTGCCTTTCTTTGCGGGTGTTTATAAAACCCTGCGTGTGCCGAGAAAGCTGGGAATTGATATTGCGAAACAGGGAATACCCCTTCTGTTCAACGAAATAATGTGGTCAATGGGTATGGCTATGCTGACGCAATGCTATTCCATGCGCGGCCTGACCGTTGTTGCCGCAACAAATATCTGCTATACGATTTCAAATCTTTTCAATGTTGTATTTCTTGCTCTGGGTAACTCCATCGGCATCATTGTCGGCAATCTGCTCGGTGCGGGTAAGCTTGAGGAGGCGGTTGATACTGACCGCAAGATGATTGCCTTCAGCATTGTTTCCTGCGTTTTTGTCGGCGGATTGCTTGCCATGACATCGGGACTTATGCCGCGGCTTTATAATACGACCGACGAAGTAAAGCACCTTGCAAAGCTGTTCATAATTATCTCTGCCTGCTATATGCCCTTTGATGCGTGCAGCAACGCCTGCTACTTTACTCTGCGTTCGGGAGGAAAAACCAAAATAACTATGCTTTTTGACAGCGGATATACATGGCTTGTAATGATTCCGCTGACAGCGTTTTTAGCATATCTTACGGATATGCCCATTGTGACACTGTTTATTGTAAGCTATTTGCCGCAGATACCGAAGTGCGCTGCGGGATTACTGCTTGTGAAGAGCGGAAAATGGATTAAAAATCTTGTGGTTGATTAAAAATAACGCCCTGAGTATTGGCATTGTGCTAATATTCGGGGCGGCTTTTTTAAACAGATGTTACAAAAATGTATAGATGTATTGACGGTTATTTTTGGATGATTTATAATTAATTTGAGTAGGAATAAAAACAATTCAGGAGGGTATAAGAATGAAAAAACGCATATTAAGTATGCTGCTTGCCGTTGTCCTTGTCTGCAGCCTGTGCATGGTTCCTGCATTGGCCGACAATGATAAGGTTGAAGACGGCACCAAGTATCAGACCGTATTTATTCACGGCCTGCTTGGCTTTGGCTACAATGACTTGGCAACAAATCTCATCTGCTACTGGGGCTGCACCTCAGGCAATATGATTGACTACCTTACCGAACAGGGCTATGACGTAGTCAATGCATCTGTCGGCCCCTGCTCAAGCTGCTGGGACCGCTGCTGCGAACTGTTTGCTCAGCTCACCGGCACCGTAACAGACTACGGTGCGGCTCATTCCGCTGCGGTTGAAGCTGCTTACGCAAACGCAGACAACAATCTTAAGCATGACCGCTACGGCCGTGATTACACCGATGGAGCTATTGTTGATAATTGGGGCCCCATCTATGAAAACGGCAAGGTTGTTGGCTGGTATGACAACAAGCTGAACCTCATCGGTCACTCCTTCGGCGGCCCCACCTCCACCATGTTCCTTGAACTGCTTGCAGAAGGCAACCAGGACGAAATCAACTGGGGCAAAGAGCAGGCAAAGCTTTACGGCGGCGATTGGCATGATTATGTTTCTCCGCTGTTCTGGGGCGACTATGACGGCGAATACCTCATCAACTCCATCACCTCTCTCGCAGGCGTTCTCAACGGTACCACCTTCCTTGATACCTGCGATGACGAAAGCGAAATCATTATGTCTCTTTGTACATACATCGCAAGCACCCTCGGCAATACCGATATCAATTACCTCTACGACTTCCAGCTTGAGCATTTCGGTATCAGCTCCGTTCCCGGTATGAATCCCAGCGCAATGGATCTTGAGGCGTTCTTCAAGACTGAAAAGGTTGCGGCCTTCCTTGACGGCTACGACAATGCTCTGTATGACCTCTCCGTTCAGGGCTGCAACGAGCTTAAGCGTGGCTGGGAAACCTACGATAACGTTTATTATTTCTCCTATGCAGGCAACAGAACCCATCAGAATGCTCTCACCGGAAACTATGTTCCCGATGCCGATATGTTCCTTCTGTTCCTTCCCTTCGGAACAAAGATTGGCAGCTACCAGTACAGCTTCGAGCAGGTGCAGGACATCTACGGCCGCAATGTTTCCAACATCAATGAGGATTGGCTTCCCAATGACGGCATGGTAAACACCATTTCCGCACGCTATCCCATTGGTGCCGCCAATAAGCCCTACGATGCAAATGCAATTGAACCGGGCGTATGGCAGTGGTCCGACCTTCGCTATGACCACATGACCTTCTGCGGCGGTATTCTTGACCTCAATCCCAAGCGTCCCGCAGAAACAAGGGATTTCTATGTCGAGATGATGAACAACATCGCAGGTACATCTCCCATTGATAATCCCGCAAAGGACCCCTTCACCGATATTTCAAGAAGCGGTTACCATGACTACATTGTGGAAGCTGCGGAAAAGGGCCTTGTTAACGGCTTTGCCGACGGCACCTTCCGTCCCAACGCACCCGTAACCCGCGCACAGTTCATTACAATGCTGTGGCGCGCCGCAGATAAACCCGCTGCAAGCGGAGAACTCAAGTTCACCGATGCAGACCAGATTGCAGCTGCATACAAAGATGCTGTTGTCTGGGGCGTATCCAACGGCATTATCAAGGGCTACGATGACGGCTCCTTCCGTCCCGACCAGAACATCAGCCGCGCCCAGATGGCAACCTTTATGTTCCGCTATCTGAACAGCATAGGCTATGTCTTCGGTGATGTTCAGCCCGCAAGCTTTGCAGATGCAGGCCAGATTGCAGGAGCATACAAAGATGCTGTTGACGCAATCGTATCCCTCGGCATCATGAACGGCACCTCCGCAACCACCTTTGCACCCAATGCAACGGCAAACCGCGGAATGTCCGCAACCGTAATGCTGAGACTGTTCAATCTTCTCCACTAATCCCGTAAAGCTTAAAACGGACCGTCAATGACGGTCCGTTTTTTTATACTGTTCATGATTTATTGTTGAAATAAAACATGGCGTTTAGTATAATTTATCTATTAAGCACCGAGGTGAAAGTTATGCCTGCGTATGTGGAATTTAAGAATGTAAAAAAGGTATATCAGATGGGTGAGGTACAGATTGAAGCCCTGAGAGATATAAGCTTTGAAATTGAAAAAGGCGAGATATGCGTTATTGTCGGCGCTTCTGGCGCAGGAAAGACAACCTTGCTCAACATTCTCGGCGGAATGGATTCGCTTTCCTCAGGAAAGGTGAGCCTTGACGGGCAGGAGATTTCCTCCTTCAGCGAGAAACAGCTTACCACCTACAGACGCTATGATGTGGGCTTTGTGTTCCAGTTTTACAATCTTGTGCAGAATCTGACCGCGCTTGAAAATGTTGAGCTTGCATCACAGATTTGCCGAAATCCCATGAACGCTGCCGATGTAATCGAAATGGTGGGACTTAAGGACAGAGCAAATAATTTCCCCGCGCAGCTTTCGGGAGGCGAGCAGCAGCGCGTTGCAATTGCACGTGCGCTTGCCAAGAATCCGAAGCTCATGCTCTGCGATGAACCTACGGGTGCGCTTGACTACAACACGGGCAAGGCGATTCTTCAGCTCCTGCAGGATTGCAGCCGTAAAAACGGCATGACGGTTGTTATTATAACTCACAACCAGGCGCTGACAGCCATGGCAGACAGAGTAATTTCCGTAAAAAGCGGAATGATTACAAGCACGGTTAAAAACGAAAATCCTATTCCGATAGAAAATATAGAATGGTAAGGAACGTTTGATGAACAATTCTACGGTAAAGCTTTGTATAAGGGAGATTAAGGGCAGTCTCAGTCGATATCTGGCCATTTTTGCCATTATCGCACTGGGCGCGGGCCTTTTTATCGGTCTGCGTATGTCGCGCACAGATTTCCTCGAATCCTTTACAAACTATGCCGCAGAGTACAATTTCTATGACATAAGGTTAATTTCAACTCTTGGACTTACCGATGACGATGTTGCCGCCGTAAAGGACATTGACGGTGTCATTGATGCTGAAGGCGTTGTATCCTCTGACTTTCTCTATAACAGCGGGGAAGAGGACAATCTCATCATGGTGGTGCACAGCATTCCCGAAAAGGTCAATCTTGTAAACCTCAAATGCGGAAGAATGCCGGAAAAAGCAAACGAGTGCCTTGCCGACCCTGAAATATATTCCGAGGAGGATATAGGCACCGTAATTAAGCTGTCAAAGGATAACAGCGAGCAGACCTTTGATACCTTCGCATACGATGAATACACGATTGTCGGTCTTTGCGACTCCGTTCTGTACATAAACTATGAGCGTGGCTCAAGCACTCTCGGAAATGGCAGCGTGGAGGGCTATATCTATATTCTCAAGGACGGCTTTTCGCTGGATTGCTATACGGATATCTATCTCACGGTTGATGCCGACGGATATATTTACTCTGAGGAGTACAAAGAGCAAATCGAGTCCTATAAGAAGCCTCTTGAGGCTCTTATGGGGGAGAGAGCGGAAATACGCTTCGACGATGTTATCGGCTCTGCCGAGGAACAGCTTGCCGACGCAAGAGAGAAATATGAGGCAGGCATGAGCCTGTATGAGCCTGCAAAAGACGAGTACGACAAGGGCTATGCGGAATTTACCGAACAGAAGGAAGCGGCAGAGAAGGAGCTTGCTGAGGCTGAGGAGCAGCTTAAGCAGGCAGAGGCTCTCGCTGCTCCCGGCGCTATCGAAAAGAAGCAGGCAGAGCTTGACGCGGCAAGGGCGGAGCTTGACGCAGGAAGAAAAGAATATGAGCAGGGCGCAGCGGAATACGAGCTTATGAAGTCTGCGGCATACATAACGGTTAATCCCCGTATTTCCTATTACCAGAATATTATTACCCAGCGCGAAGAACAGATTGCTCAGCTTGACGTGGAGCTTAATGACCTCAACGTTAAGCTTCAGAATGCTCAGGGGCTTGAGCGCCTGAGTATTCAGGGCAGAATCAGTCTTGCCCAAGCTCAGCGCAATACATATTCGTCAGAACTGAGCAATGCTCAGAACGGCCTCAGCGGCGCTATGGCGGACAAAGCGGAAATTGACGCACAGCTTGCCCCCTATGAAAAAGAGCTTGCAGAGGGCAAGGCACAGCTTGATGAGGGCTATGCCCGGCTTGCAGAGGGCCAGCGACAGCTTGACGAGCTGAAGGAGCTTATCGCAAGCGGCGGACTTGAAGCTGCAAGAAAAGAGCTTGAGCAGGGCAAGGCAGATGCAGAAGAAAAGTTTGCCGCCGCCGAAAAGGAACTGAAGAGCGCAAAAGCCCAGCTTGACGCAGCAAAGGCCGAGCTTGACGCGGGCAAACAGCAGCTTGACGATGCCGAAAAGCAGATAAAGAATATGAATAACGCCGACACCTATGTGCTTGGACGTGATGCAAATATCGGTTACGTCTGTTTTGAAAGCGATACTGAGGTCGTGGACAGCATTGCGGGCGTATTCCCCGTGTTCTTCTTCCTTGTTGCAGCCCTGGTGTGTCTTACAACCATGACAAGAATGATTGACGATGAGCGCACGCAGGTTGGCATTATGAAGGCCCTGGGCTATTCATCAGCGGAAATTATGGGCAAATTCCTGCTGTACTCGGGAAGCGCAACGCTCTTCGGCTGCATTTTTGGCATTGCTGTCGGCGCAATTGTATTCCCGGTGATTGTTTGGTTCGGATACGGACTACTCTATAACATCAGCGGACTTTGCTTCAGAATAAACTGGCTGACCGCGTTAGCTCTGACTGCGGTAAACGTCATCGGTATGCTTGCGGTAACCTGGTACTGCTGCCACCGTGAGCTGAAGTGCGCTCCAAGTGAGCTTATCCGTCCCAAAGCGCCGGAAGCGGGCAAGCGCATTCTGCTTGAAAGAATAAAGCCAATCTGGAACAGACTCAGCTTTATGCAGAAGGTTTCAGCAAGAAACATCATGCGCTATAAAAAGCGTATGTTCATGATAATTGTCGGCGTCGGCGGCTGTACGGCGCTTGTACTTACGGCCTTCGGCCTTAACGATACCATAAAGCACGTTGTATCGGGACAGTATGACGAGGTCTGCCACTATGACTATGAGCTGAACCTTGCCTATGATATGAACGATGAGGAGCAGAAGCTGTTCCTTGACGAATGCGGTGACTGCGCCGGGGAAGTCAAGTTCCTTTACTGCGGAACGGCGGAGGTTAACTTCGGCGGAATAACAAAAACGGTCAGCCTTTCGGCTGCCGATGACTTTGACTTTGAAGGCTTCATTGACTTTAAAGACGGTGATGAAGAAATTGAGTTTCCTGCATTGAATGAGGTAATAATCAACTGCAATCTTGCGCGCCTCATGGACATTGAGGTGGGAGATGAAATTGAAATCACAAATGCCGACATGGACAGCATGCACCTTAAGGTATCGGGAATCTTTGATAACTACGTTAATCACTGGCTGTTTGTAAATGTTGCAACCTGCACGGAGCAGTGGGGCTATACGCCAGAGATGAAATCCGCATATATATGTGCGCCTGACGGAGCAGATGTGTATGAAAACGGTGAAAAGCTTTCCGAAATCGACGGTGTGCGAAGCATAAGCCTGTGTGCAGATACAAGGGCGAGAATTGAAAATATGCTTTCAGGGCTTGCGGTGGTTATTGCCGCCATAGTAATCTGCGCGGGACTTCTGGCCTTCATTGTTCTCTATAACCTTACGAATATCAATATTTCCGAGCGCATAAGAGAAATTGCCACAATTAAGGTGCTCGGCTTCTACAAAAATGAAACCGCAAGCTATGTTTTCCGTGAAAACATGGTGCTGACGGGTATGGGAGCTGTTTTCGGACTCCTTCTTGGCGTTGTGTTCCACGCCTTTGTCATGAATCGCATTAAGGTTGATATGCTGTATTTTGAGCCTTACATCAGTCCGCTGAGCTTTATTATCGCAATCGTGCTGACCTTTGTGTTTTCACTGATTGTAAATCAGATAATGCGACGCAGGATAGATAACATTGATATGGCGGGCGCACTTAAATCCATTGAGTGATTTGACAATTAACGAATAATGCACTATATTGGTTATGTTAATTTCTTTTGAAGGTAGATACTATGGAAGAAACTAAAATGGTAACTCTGCCAGGCTGGGAAACCGTTCGCTGCATAGGCTGCGGAAGCTCCGGCAATGTCTACGAGTTGAGAAAAAGAGATGAATACGGCGGCGATTTTCACACCGCGCTGAAGGTCATTTCCATTCCTTCCAACGAGAAAGAATATGAGGAGATGAAAAACAGCATGCCTGAGTATGCCCTGCGGGCAAAGCTCAGGGAAAAGGTGGAGGAAATCAGCAACGAGTATCGCCTTATGGGCGTGCTCAAGGGGCATCCAAATATTGTAAGCTGCGAGGACACGATGATTGTTCCCCACAGCGAAGATATGGGCTGGGATATCTATATCCGTATGGAGCTGCTTACGTCACTGCCTGACTATGTGCATGAGCACGGCATTACCGGCAGTGAGGTCATGAAGCTCGGCGTGGATATCTGCAGTGCGCTTGAAGCGTGCAGCAAGAACGGAATTATCCACAGAGACATTAAGCCTCAGAATATTTTCGTCAGCAAATACGGCGATTTCAAGCTCGGTGATTTTGGCGTTGCCAAGGCAACAACAATGGGAAGTCTTGACAAGGTCGGAACCTATTCCTATATGGCTCCCGAGGTGTACAAGGGCAAGGTTTATAATGAGAGCGTTGATATGTATTCTCTCGGAATGGTGCTCTACTGGCTGCTCAACGAGCGAAGAGGCCCCTTCCTGCCGCTTGGTACGCAAATGCCCACCGATGAGCAGATTGCCGATGCGCATCTCCGAAGATATCGCGGCGAAGCTGTTCCCGCACCCAAAAACGGCAATCCCGCACTTAAGCAGGTTGTTGTCAAGGCGTGTTCCTTCAAGCCCGAAAACCGCTTTGCCAATCCTACTGAAATGAAAAAAGCGCTGAATATGGCGATAAACGGCAAAGCGTGGCAGAGCACCGCTGTTGCGGAAGATGAGCCCACGGTACGTGAGGTTGTACCCGTAAGCCCCATTGCCGCAAAGCCGCAGTCTATGGATAAGCCGCAGCCCATGGTGAAGAAGCCTCAGCCTGCACCTCAGCAGGTAAAGACTTCCGTGCCGGCTGCAAAGCCCAAAGCTGCCGCAGCGCCTCCTTCAGTAAAGCCAAAGCCTGCTCCGGAGAAGAAAAAGCCCGCAGCGGTGCGAGAGGAAAAAGATGATGAGCGAAACGGAATGTCGGTATTCGCCGTAATTCTTGCAATACTGCTTACAGTTGTGATTATCGGGGCGGTAATTTTCTTCTTTGGTGATGAACTGTTTGATTTCGGCGGTAAAGATTCCGAGCCCTCTTCAGCGCCTACGGAAACCGTTGAGCCCACATTTGAAATAGTGTCGCTGATTCTCAGCTCTCCGTCAATGACGGTAAAAGAGGGAATGAGCGAAAAGCTCGACGTTACCTTTATTCCCGACCTTCCCGAAGACCTTGAGGTTAAGCTTGTGTGGCGAAGCAGCAATAACAATGTTGTAAAGGTTGACAGTGACGGTAATATTGAGGGTATTTCCGCAGGTACTGCAACAATCCGCGTTTATATTGAAGACGACATGGAGCTTTATGACGAGTGCGTAGTAACCGTTGAAGAGCCCGTTGCAACAAAAATCGAGATTTTGTCTTACCCCGACATTACCAGATATGCCCTGGGCGATGAGCTTGACCTGACAGGCCTGACGATTAAGGTTTATTACGATAACGATACGCATAAAACCATAACCGACTCCAACGAGTATAAGGCTAAGGCAGACCTCAGCTCACTCGGCTATCAAACGGTTACAATCACGGTTGACGAAGCAAGCGTTGACTTTGATGTATGGGTAGGCTTGTTCTGATAATAAAAAAACTCCACTGCTGAGCAGTGGAGTTTTTTTATATGTAAGCTTATGCTTCGTTGATAATGCGGTGGATAACTGCGGTGCAGTGCTCTTCGTCGTAAAGAACGGGAACGGGGTAGAAGGGGTTGCATTCTGCAAGTGCCCACTCGACCATCTGAGGAATATCCTTTTCCTGAATGTGAGTGAAGCCGGTGGGAATATTCATGCGCTGGTTCATTGCGCGGATTTCTGCGATGAATGCCTTTGCCTTCTGCTCGTCGGTGCCTTCAGTCATAACGCCGGTGAGCTCAGCCATGTGAGCGAGCTTCTTGTAAACCTTCGCGCCGTAGTCTTCGAGAACGATGGGAAGGATAACTGCGTTTGCAAGACCGTGAGGAGTATTGTAAAGACCGCCGAGGGTATGTGCGATTGCGTGAACGTTGCCGACACCTGCGCGGGTGAATGCGAAGCCTGCCTTGAAAGAGGCCTTCAGCATTTCTTCGCGTGCGTCCATATCGTTGGGGTTGTTGTATGCGCGCTCAAGGTACTTGAAGATAGCAACGGTTGCTTCTTCGGAAAGGCGAATGGTTTCCTTGGTGTTGTAGGTCCAGGACACATAAGCCTCAAGAGCATGGGTAAGTGCGTCCATACCGGTGGTGGAAGTCTGCTTCTGGGGGAGGTTGCGGGTCATTTCGGGGTCAAGAATTGCATACTTGGGGACAAGGCAAAGGTCCATGATTGCGTACTTGTGGTGGGTTTCCTGGTCGGTGATAACTGCTGCGATGGTGGTTTCGGAGCCGGTACCGGAGGTGGTGGGAACTGCGATGAAGGGAGGAATCTTGTGCATGACCTTCAGCAGACCTGCCATCTTGTTAACGGACTTGTTGGGATGAACAACTCTTGCAGCTGCGCCCTTTGCAGCGTCCATGGGGGAACCGCCGCCGATTGCGAGGAAGCCGTCACAGCCTTCTTCAAGGTACATCTTCTGAATTTCATTGACAACCTTAACAGTGGGGTTGGCTTCAACTTCGGAATAATGGGCGTAGTTTATGTTCGCCTCATCTAATAGCTTTTTGATTTCGGGAGCGATTGTTCTGCCCACGGTACGGCCGGTAACAATCATGACCTTGTGTACATTTTCTTTTTTGAACAGACCGGGGATGGCTTTAATGCTGTTGCGAGTGATGGGCTTACGCCAGGGAAGCAGGCGAGCGCCGATGTCGAAAATTGCCTGATAAATGCGATAGTAGGCTTTCTTCAGTTTTTTCAGAAACTTCATTTCCAATCTCCTTTACAAATTTTTATATCTATATTAAAAATATATAAGAAATATATGTAAAATTACTTTACTGCATTTTTTTTTTGAAGTCAAGCAATTAGAGCAATATTAAAATGTCTAAATATAAACAAAGGACAAAAGCATATCATCACCGGAATAACATTATTTTCGTTAAGTATGACGATTGACTTTTTACCGCAATGGAATAATAATGATATAAGAACAGAAAAGAAAAGAGGAAACGCCTTTGAAGAAAATTACGAGAGTTGCGCTTGTAACCTCCGGCGGCGATTGCCAGGGGCTCAACGCCGCGATGCGCGGTATCGGCAAGGCACTTTATAACAAAATTGAAAATCTTGAAATCTTCGGAATGTATGACGGCTACCGCGGTCTTGTTGACGGTGACTACGTGTATATGGAACCGAAGGATTTCGCGGGCATACTCACCCGCGGAGGTACTATCCTGGGAACCTCGCGTCAGAAATATGTTCCCGGCAAGGATATTGTGGACGATGACGGCAACAGTCTGATTCCCGCCATGAAGGACACATATAACCGCCTTAATCTTGACTGTCTTGTTATTCTCGGCGGCAACGGAACACAGAAAAGTGCCAAGCTTCTCATGGACGCGGGCATGAACGTTGTAACCTTGCCCAAGACTATTGATAATGACATCTGGGGAACGGACACGACCTTTGGCTTCCAAAGCGCCGTGGATATTGCCACAAACGTCATTGACTATATCCACTCCACCGCAAGCTCTCACAGCCGAGTATTTCTCGTCGAGCTTATGGGACGTGATGCAGGTTGGCTGACACTTCATGCAGGTATCGGAAGCGGTGCCGACATTATTCTGCTGCCTGAAATACCCTATGACATAAATAAGGTCATTGCAGCGATTGAACAGCGCAGAAAAAGCGGCAAGAGCTTTACAATCATTGCCGTTGCAGAAGGTGCAAAGAGTATTAATGACAAGATACTCAGCGAAGAGGAAAGCCGCAAAAAGCGTGAGGAAGCGGGGCACTCCACGATTTCCTACGAAATTGCTGCCCAGATTGAAGCGATAACAGGGCAGGAGGCCCGTGTCACCGTTCCCGGACACTACCAGCGCGGCGGCCCACCTTGTCCCTATGACAGAGTTCTCGCGACCCAGTTCGGAACAGCAGCTGCTGAGCTGATAGTAAATAAACAGTACGGACGTATGGTCGCCATGAAGGACGGCGAAATAATTTCGATTCCTCTTGAGGAAGCTGCAAGCAAAACAAAATTTCTCCCTACCGACCACTCGCTTATTCAGGTTGCGCGGGATATCGGCATTTCATTCGGTGATTAAAGCTAATAAAAACGCAGGTGCAATTGCACCTGCGTTCTTATTAGCGTATTATTCTTTATTTTCGTTGATAGCATTAATGCCGCCCATGAGGATACCCTCACAGCTTTTTGCGAACGCATCAGGCGCCACGGGACAGTCATCCTGAATCCACATATTATAGGAGTGCATAACACCGCCTGAAATGAAGTGGGCATAGACGCGTGCAAGTTCATATCCGCCGAGGCTTTCAACAAGCTTTTCGTCGTCAAGAATAAATTTTGTCAGCCAGTCCTTAAGCATGATACCGAGGTCATATACGTTTACGAACTTGAAAAGACGCTTGGAAGGATCGCGGCTTGCATACATCATTTCCGCAGCCATTTTGAGAACAGGAGAGGGGTCTCTTGCCAGACTGCTTGCCTTGTAATCGCCGAACAGATTGTCCGCATGCTTGTAAAGATCGGCAATAAGACTCTGCTTTACGTCCTCAAGATTCTGAAAGTGGGCATAAAATGTTCCGCGGCTGATATTGGCTTTTTTAAGAAGCTCACTGACGGTTATGTCCTTGAAATCCTTTTCATACATTATTTCAAGCAGGGCCTCTTTGATTGCCTTTTTTGACTTTTCAACCATTCTGTTTCCGTTTGCCATACAAATTTCTCCATAAATAAATGTACCAAAAACACTTCTTTTGTATAATGTTATACTATTATGTTTGATTTTGCAAGGGAAGAAATGGCCGATTTTTGATTTTTGTCAGATTTGACGAAATTTTCAGTTACATAGTATTAACTGATTTTCCTTGCAACAACAATGAAACGACCGTCATCGGTGTGATAAGCGCAGGTTGAAAGCGTGAGAATGTCATCACCCTCCTGAAGCTCAACCCCTGTATCATACAGCTGATTTTCCTCAATGAACTGAACGTACTGGTTGAACATTTCCGTATCGTCCTTGCCGGTGTATTCATAGTATCTGAAGCATTCCACGTTATCGGGCGGTATTGAGGTTTTTATTGCCGCAACGACCTCATAGGTCTGCTTCTCGTAAATAGTATCAAACGTAAATGTCTTGTGCTCCTTGTAGAAATCTTCATCGGCATAGTAGGGAAGGGTGCCAAACATGGTGCCGTCGTGCATATTGTGACCGTAAATTATGATATTGTCCGATTTGAAAATATCGCAGTTTTCGGCAATATACAAACAGCCGCGGGTGGAATGATTTCCGTAAAAGTCATTGCGGAGATATTTTTCATAGATGTGAGGAGCGTACATTACAACGTTATCGATGTTTGTACCTTCAATTTTCAGCCAGCCGATTGTGTCATAGTTTTCCTGATACAAGGCGGCATACTCATCGAGAATATCGGGAATATCCGCGTCCATGCCGCGAAGCTCATCAAGCTCCTTCTGATGACGGGCATCGATATAATCTTCCACAAGAAAGTAGGCCAGACCTGCTATGCTTGCTATGAATACAATCAGGGCAACAATGCGTATTGTTTTTCTCATTGGTCTCTGTACTCCAGCATGCCGTATTCGACAAGCTTTTCATAGTCTTCGTAGTAAAGGTAATAACCGCCGATGCTGTGCTGAACGTCGTCGATTCGCACTCGGTAGCCGTCGTGACGTACCATAAAGGTGTTCAGAATGCGCTGGGGATTCTGCATATACATAGCGTATTCGGGGAAGAAATAGCCGTCAAGAAGTCTGTCTGCGCGGGCATAAACGGTTTTGAGGAAGTACTCAAGGTCGAATTCCTTTTCTGCGTACTGAACATGGATTCCGCGCTCAACCATTCTGTCATAAACCTCAAAGGTTGCCATGAGAAGCTCAAAATAGGTGTGGTATGTTGTGTCGCGGTTATAAATCCTGTCGAGGTTTTCCTGAGCGTTGCGCAGTGCGAACTCGTAGTATTCTTCCTTGTCGACGTACTTTGTGAGCTCGTTCATTGTGTAAGCAACCCAATGGTCCTTGTATTGCGTATAATCCGCCTTTATGAAGTGACCGACGGCGGTCTCGGCGGCATCAAGCCATTTGCTGTCCTTGGTAAGACCGTAGAGCTTACAGAGGGCAAAGCATGCTTCGCCGTCGTAGTAGACAACCCTGAAGGCTTCCTTGCGGGTGAAATTGCCGTTAAGAATGTGATAAAACTCACCGGTGGTATCGTCAAACATATTCAGAATACCGTTTCCGAGGGCAACGCACAGGTCTTCGTATTTGTCAGTCTTGAAGGTGTCCATGTATTCAGTCAGGGCAATTACGGCAACGCCGCAGCCGCCGAGCTTGATTTCGTTGGACTTTTTTTCAAGAAGGTAGGCAGTATTGTCATTTGAATAGACAATGTAGTTGTCCACCATGTACTCAATTGCGCTGTCAATTACGGGAATAAGCTCCGCGTCACCGGTCATCTTGAACTGGCAGATAAGACTCCAGAGGGTACTTGCATGGCGAACTATATTATAGTTGTCAATATCACGGTCAAAGCGGGGATAAATACCATAGACAAAGCTGCCGTCGGCATTAACCTGGTCAATAAGAAAGCCTGAGGCGCTTGTAACAACCTGCTCGGCAAAATCCTTGTCAATAAGCTCAATATCACGTCTGCCGTATTCATAACCGCTGTTGTTGAGCTTGTATACTGTGCTGTCATCGTCACAGAACCAGCCGTCGCAGGTAAACACAACATATTTATCCGGGAGTGAGGTCAGGGGAGTCCGGTCTGCTTTTTTCAGATAAGTATTAAGATAATTAAAATCAACGCACTCTTCCTCATATTCGAGGATTTTTGCACCGTTAAGCTCTGCTTCAAGCAGTGCGGTCTTGAAATTAAGGTCGAAGGAAACGCCGCAGCGGAAAAATTCATGCCGCCAATGCTTCAGTTCAACGGAAAACTCATCAGAGCTGAGAAGCTGAGAACTGTTTACAATATCTGCCTTGAGCCACAGCGGATTAAAATCATTGGCTTCCACATAAGCCCTGACCTGCTCGTTGGCATCATCAAAGGCAGCGCCGTTATCGGTACCGGTTCCGGTGAAGACGTGTGCGCGCTCCGTACCGTTGCAGACGGAAATGAAAACAACACGTGCCGGAGTTCCGGGAGCCATCTCGCCGCTTATTTCATCAGCAACAATTTCACTGCGCAAAAGAGATGACTTTTCGTCATAAAGGTCCATAAGCGTTGCGCGCTCATGTTTATCAATAAGGAAGAAAACAACAACTGCAGCAATAATGAGAACAACGGCTATCAAAGCAATTATCAGCGCTGTTTTACCCTCGCGCTTTCTTTTTGCGCTGCTTTTTTTGTTGTGATTAACATATTTCTTGCGATTCTGACTTCTGCCCATTTTCATCGCCTCTGTTAAATATAAAATAGGAGTGACCATAGGTCACTCCTATTTTATATTTAAATCATTAATAAGTCAACCAATCGCCCACATTTGATTAGTTTTCTTCTTTTTTGCGGTAGGTAGCAGTTAATGCTATCAAGCTGCTGATTGCAACAACACTGAGGAATGCGATGGGACGGTTATCACCGGTCTTTGCAGGCTCGGGGGGATCGTCGTCGTCATCTGTAGGATCATCAGGTGTGTCGCTGTCGCTGTCTGCATCAGCGTCTGCGTCAGCATCAGCGTCTGCGTCAGCATCAGCGTCAGCATCAGCGTCTGCGTCTGCGCCAGCATCAGTATCAGCGTCTGCCTCTGCCTCTGCATTAGCGGCTGCGTCTGCATCCGCGTCGGCATCTGCATCAGCGTCTGCGTCAGCGTCGGCATCTGCATCAGCGTCGGCATCAGCGTCTGCGTCGGCATCAGCATCGTCATCGCCATCAATGTCGTCTGCAAGGATTACGTGCAGGTGCAGGTTGTGGTCACCAATAGGAATACCGTTGAGAGCAGCGGTATCATGATGTACCTGCTGGTAGTTGTGAGCCTGCTCGATGATGAGACCCTCAGCACCGCAGATGGGGCACCAAAGATTATCGTATTCGTCGCAAATTCCGGTCATGGGATTGTAAAGGAATGCACCTTCTGCAGTTGCATCCATCATTGCCCATCCTTCTACGCTGTCACAGCTAGAAGTGACGTAAACGGGAACACATGCAGGAATACGGATAATGCCTGCGCGGAGCATCAGATCTGCCTTGGTCAGAGTCTGGTAGTAATGAGGCTGTGCAAGGTCAGACCACAGAGTGATGGTGAAGTCGTCAGGCAGCAGGGAGTAGTGAGTGATGTGAAGGTACCAGTGGGGGCCACCTTCGAAGTTCTCACCGTCGTAAGACAGCCAATCGTCTTCACCGGGAATGGGTGAGGGATCGTAGTCGATTGCATCGATGATCTGGTCGATGATGTCGTTGGAGCTGGCTTCAACGATTGCATCGTCTGTGATGTCAATAACTTCTGCATTTGCCTGTGCGCTCATTGAGAAAGCAGCGATAAGCATAACCGCAAGCACTACTACAAAAGCAAAAAGAAGCTTAGTAGATTTTGCAGTTCTGGTCATGAATTGTATTTCCTCCTTTCTCCAGGAATCACATCGAAAGAAGCCGTTTCCTGAGCAAATTATCTATAGTCTGCGCATTTGCAGTTTTTCGGGCTGAGAGTAAATTATCTATTATGACGGAAGCAAATCGATGGATCAGATCTCAGATTATCTATCATAACGGAAGCATTAAACCAGCCTTGAAGCCGCAAAAACGCATCGTACGGACGCAGTGCTCCAAACTTCTATTAATGTACAAAGTAATAATAGTACATATTATGTAAAATTGCAAGCGTTATTTTATTAATTTATGTCATGAAATTGTAATTATTTTCAAGCGAATTTGGAGATTTTGCTGTAAGCCAACATTACATAATGTACAAATTGTATAATTTTTAATGAATATAGGTTATTTTAGATGTTTTGCGAGATTTATATCCTTGAATTAGCGGTGGCAATGTGGTATTTTATAAAAAAGAAAGCTGAAGTTTCAGTTGATTTTGTATTTCATTTAGAGGTGGATTCGTCTGCCTGTTGATTGAGATAGCCGCGGTGCAGCGGAAAAAGCGTTTTTGATTGTGATATGAGGACTCATATTCCAAGTATCTGCTTCCCTTTCTGGAACGCCGTATCTGTGAAGCCGCAAAACTTGTTCCGAGGCCAAATGTTGCCGTTGACGCAGAACTGCGGCGGCATGAAGCGTAGGAATGTGTATGTCCCGGTGCTTTACGGAGGCCTGCGGAATTGAGCACTCCGCCAGCCTGAGTTTTGATGCCGTGGCAGAGGTTAAAAGCGGATGCTGCGGCATCCGCTTTTTTACAAGCTTGCTATTGAGAGTGATTGCCTATGAAAAAAGCAGACAAAATTATACTCGCCGCTCTGACTGTTCTGTTTCTGTTTGCTGCTGCGGCTGTTGCCGACCTGCTTATTACTCCGTTTGAAAAGGATTACTATATCAAGAATACGTCGGAGAGTAAGAAGCAGATTGCCATAACCTTTGATGACGGCCCGGGCAAATATACGGAGGAGCTTCTTAACGGCCTCCGTGAACGCGGAGTAAAGGTCAGCTTTTTCCTTATGGGAAGCAAGGCTGAGGACCAGCCCGAGCTTGTTAAAGCCATGTACGATGACGGGCATCTTATCGGAAACCATACATATTCACATATTAACTTTTTTAAATGCGACAGCAAGACAATTAAAGAAGAGCTTGAACGCACAAATGCTATAATTGAGAGCATAACGGGCGAAAAACCTGAGTTTTTCCGCCCGCCCTACGGCTACTATACCGGATTTCAGCTGAACAGAATTGACCAGATGGCAATTCTGTGGTCAAGCACACCGCGTGACTGGATTAATACAGACGAAGATTATATATGCGACTACATCGTTGAACATGCCTGCGACGGTCAGATAATTCTTGTGCACGATACAAAGGAAGCTACCGTGCCTGCGGTTTTGCGTGCGATAGACATTCTTTCGGAAGAAGGTTATGAGTTTGTCCGCGTTGATGAGCTTCTGTGCCGCAACGGAGAAAGCCTTGCTTCCGGTCTTGCATACCGCTTCTGTGCAGACGGAAAACGGATATGGTTCTTCTGAATAACAAAAACCTCGGGACTTGGGCGGTGCACCATAGGGATAAGCAGCCTTGAAAGAAGCTGTTTCCCGCAATAAAGCGTTAAAAAGCCTCGGAATACATAACCAGTATTCCTGCGTTTTTTGCCTTGTCTTGCAGAAAACATCTTTCTTTCAAGGTGCAAAGCAGTTTTGAGCGAGAAATTTTACGTCCAGACAATATAACAAAAATCCGGCAATGCTGTCGCATTGTCGGATTTTTTTATGAAGTATGGG
>JAZRVW010000021.1:0-21150 GCA_045599385.1 Oscillospiraceae bacterium
AATTGAATCGCCACAGCATTTTCCATTTTCATATATGTGGTTTCTAACTTTTCTTTACCACGATTACGGGTACAGCATTGTTGAAAGAGATGATAGCCCTATTATGGTGCACAAGCCTGCACCTGTTCCTAACGCACATGGTGCATTTTATACACCGAGAATCTGTTGTGCAGAACAATCTGCGATTAGAGAGATGAAAAGATCTATTGGAATAAATATTTCACCATTTTCTTCATTTCCTAATAGTTTTAAGACATTTTCCAATACTGCGTACCGAGGAAAAATGAGCTTGGAATCTGCATTAATTCGTGAATTAACAAAAACTTCTTGTACAATTAGAGGCCAAAAACTTGAGTTTAATAATCGCGCTTACGTTAAGGGACATCAATACAATAGTGAAATCGTAACAAGGTATTTTAACTATCGTATTAATGAATATAACTGTGTTGATCATGGAATTGTAGGTGGATTTTTGTTTTATGATCGTATGATCAAAAATTACTTAGCAGCATATATTTCAAAATCATTAGAGTCTGCAGATATCGTAAACTTAAGTGACTTCTATTTCCATAACAGGCACTTTTCAGAAAATCAACTTCCACTGTTTTCTTATATTTCTGATTGTATTATTGCGCATAACATTTGGAAAGCATCTGTTGATAAGTTAGATGTATATGCTCAGTATGGGCTTGATACGGCACTATCAAGAGAATACAAGACAATTTCTTTTGAAAACAATCCTCTTTTATTCATTCTTTCTGTTGCAGACAGTTTGGAGCCTACTAAAATATATTACGAGAACAATCAAACTCAGCCGCATACTGTGGCAGAATCTATTGATATTAGTTTTTCCCCTGGATCTCGTATGTTGACATTTTCTGCAAACGGGGGCGATTTAGACATTAATATACTCCATACTAAAGCAAAAGGACTAGAAGATTGGACTACTGTAAAATGTTCCAAGTTATGTGAAGGCAGATTTTCACTTTATCTATAAGCAACAATTATGCCGAACGATTTTCGGACGCAATAGCTACTCTAAAGGCAAATTTATTCTCAGCACGACAAATGAAAACGCGATAAATAATAAGGATAACACCCCCCTATTCAAAATAGGAGGGTGTTATTCTTACGCAAGTAGGTGAAATGCGGGTTGTTACATAGCATGAGACTAAGGATTTGAGCAGATGGTTCGCAGTCTCGCAAACATCACAAGAGGCTCTTCGGGCATTCCTCTCATGTATCTGTGAAATGCCTTTCATTCTCGGCCAAGTTCTGCATAATTATAGCCAATTCTTCTAAACAACCCTCACAAACTAAAGCATCACTAATAGAATCCTTTTTCAATTCTAATTTGGTAAAATGCGCAAATATTTATCATATATTTCTTAAAATGGTTTAATTTTGCTTGTAAAAGTAGGGGAAACCAGCAGAATGGACACTAAGAATGAAGCAAATCGAGCGTTTTGTTTACTTTTGCTCCTCTTTTGCTCAAATTATTGAAAAAAATAAATGATATTGTAAAATATACTTAAAAATGAGTCAAAAATATTGTTTATTCGTTCCGGCTTTTCTATAATATTAACAAATGAGCCTCTAATTTTTGAGTCTTAAATCTGTTATCTGGAAAATGAAAGGAAAACATTATGGACAATATTGATGTCAAACTGATTCGCACTTTAGCTGCCGATGCCGACATAACAACCGCTTCAATGGTCGATAAGCTTAATCTGTCTATTCCTGCAATTAACAAGAGAATAGCTAAACTTAAGGCTGATCAAGTAATTGAGAAAACAACTATTCTTACGAATCCACAGAAAGTTGAAAAGGAAATAACAGCTTAGTTGTTTGTCCTTTCACTCCTAAATAGCTAACTATGTTTCCATTACACTCCTAAAAGTACGAAGTTACCATTTTGGTAGCTTCGTATTTTTTTATATAAAATCGTAGCGCACTATACATTTTAGTTGAGAGTTTCGGTATTAAGGGAGCTTATAAAGATTCTTAATTTGTTATAACATTCTAATAATTTTGCAGATGATTACGCAAGTATTATCTAAATCCAAATAGAGAATAAAATATATAATCAATGCTGTTGTAGTAACTGTCAATGCGGCTTCTCAGCGGATGGCTTTTGCCGATCTGATCATAGACTGCGTCACAGCCTCCAGTGTCCACATGACTGAAGCTTGAATCGCGCTCGCCTACAACAGTTTCCCAAATGAGAATCTGAGTTGCGATTGCGTGTGCAAGCTTGTCCGCATCCGCGCTGTTCTGACTCTTCCAGTTGGGATCAAGCGTGCCCGTATATCCGTACTGCATAATACGTCCGATGAGCACCTTAATTTCATCAGGGCTGATGGTTTTATTCATGGTTGAGGGAAGGTTGTCCCAGAAGCTCTCATCATGACTGTACAGATATTCACCTGAGTTTTGCGGTCTGCCCGGTTCAATGCAGTAGCAGACATTGCCCGTAAACGAATCTATTGCTCTCAGGATCAGCTTTGAGCCTGCTGATGTAGCCCAGCCGTTCATGAATGTCAAATCACCGTGACCCCACAGTGAACTGTCACTGGAGTCTCCTGCAATGGGATAAAGATTGAGATGCACCATTCCTTTTTCAGATGCGGCAAGCGCCGTTGTGCCGAGACCTGCAAGCATGGTCACACACATTACGATTGCGAGGAGCAAAGATATTCCCCGCGTAAAAGATCTTGTTTATCTATCAAGATCGTTTTTTCTCTCCAGATGCCGATGATAGTACTCGAGGGCTTTCAGGACATAATCCTCGGTTTTCTCATAGGGAATGCTACTTGGAATGCCTGCCAGCTCAATGTTCGACGGTACCAGATCAACCCCTTCTGTATTTTTGACTATTCCGTTCGGCAGTTTTGTGTCATCGATAACCGCCTTCATAATTGTTGAAAGGGAAGTCTCCAGTTCGTCGGGATTTCTGATTCCAAGACTTACCGTCAGACTCCCCTGAGGGTCGGCATCAACAAGCAGAACACGTCTGCCCTGATTTACCAGACCCACACCAAGATTAACGGTTGTGGTTGTCTTGCCTACACCGCCTTTCTGGTTTGTGATAGCGATGACCTTGCATTTGTTCACTATCTCACCTCATTTTTATGTGT
The DNA here is from genome assembly GCA_045599385.1 of Oscillospiraceae bacterium. GTDB lineage: Bacteria > Bacillota > Clostridia > Oscillospirales > Oscillospiraceae > F23-B02. Next base: position 3,138 of record JAZRVW010000021.1, read on the forward strand.
TATGCTCGCTATTTGTCCTCGACCCCTGCGTAAAGGAACTCGTCAAGCTGCGGTTAGCTAAACCGCAACACGGGAATCAAACCCCTCCGCCGTTCTGACCGAGCGGCCCAATGCTGTGACGCGTTCAAGGCCGGAGTACCATTGTCATTCCGATTGTCATTGCCGTGCCGGATGCTGACCGACATTCGCGTTCAGTGTTCTCGCTCGACCTTAACGGCTTCATGGCGCACCGCGACGCTGTAGCTTGTGCTCTCGCACATCGGAACTGATGTCTTGACGAATGTGTATTCGGTTTTCAAACTCCATCGAGGGAATATCTCCCTTCACTTCTTACAAAGGAAAAAATCGATGGTTTGAACGAAAAATTTTTCAGATTTTTTAAAAAATTTTTTCGGCTTCCGAAACCAGCGTCAAAAAAGCTCCGATACGGTCGAACCGTGTCGGAGCTGAAAATTTTTATTAAATTTTTTCGTTCACTTGGGCTGATTTTTCCTTTGTATAAGATGAGAGGGTAATTCTCATGAAAACAACAAAACCGAGGTGAACAATATGGATGAACAATTCAAAACGGCAGAAATAATGAATATCCAGCAAACCGTACAGCGAGCCAAGCAGGAGGGTATACCGCTGAGCTCGTACACTCTGCGCAGAGCAATCTACTCAAAGGAACTCCCCTGCAGGGTTGTGGGAAGAACACACCTAATTCTATGGTCCAATGTGGTCAAATGGTTAAAGTGCGAAGACGAATTCGCACAATTGCAGAACGAATGAGTCCGAAGCTATAATCTACATGGGACAGTCAACCTGCTGACAAGGAGGCAACAAGATGGCATCTATCGAGCCTTATTACGGAAAAGACGGTCATATTCTGAGCTATCGCATTACCGTATGCGATGGGACGAACTTTGACGGAACGCAGAAGCGTCACCGTATGACCTGGCATCCCAAACCCGGGATGCCAGACAGGCAGGCAAAAACTGCGGTTCAGCGTGTCGCGTTTGAATTTGAAAAAGAAATAGCCGACGGCTTCCGAGTAGATGATACTCAGACATTTGCCCAGTATGCGGAATATGTGCTTGAGCTTAAGGAGCGCAACGGAATTCGCCCACGTACGATTGACCGTTACCGCGAGATGCTTGTCCGAATATATGACAGTATCGGCATTATGAGACTTACAGAAATAAGGCCACAGCATCTTAACGAGTTCTACAAGTATTTATCCGAGGTCGGAGTGAGAAACAGTAAAGTAAAAGCGATTGCGAAGATAAATCTGGAGAGCTTTATTGCGCGAAGCGGCAAGTCAAAAAACCAGCTCGCAAGCAGCGTCGGATTGGCTTCTTCAACATTTTTCGGCGCAGTAAGAGGTGATCAGGTGTCTCTTGCTACCGCAGAAAAAGTTGCGAAGTCATTGGGAATGGAAGTGAAAGACGCGTTCCGCACAAGTCAGGATATGAGCAAGCTTTCAAACAAAACGATACTGGAGTATCACAGGCTGATATCATCCATTATGGCTCAGGCAGAAAAGGAAATGATTATTCATTACAATCCCGCTGCTCGTGCAAGCCCTCCCAAACCGCAAAAGGACGAGCCCGATTATTTCCAGCCCGAGGTTCTCGACGAAATACTCAAGGCTCTGGAGAATGTTCCGCTAAAGTGGAAAGCGCTGTCGTATTTTCTCATCGACACGGGATGCAGAAGAGGTGAAGCCGTCGGCTTGAGATGGGACTGCGTTGATTTTGATACGGGAGTAATAGTCATAAAGCGTTCGGTGCTTTACGATTCCAAACGCGGTATTATCGAAGGTCCTACAAAGACTGGTAATGTGCGAGCCGTAAAGATTGCTCCTCAAACATTGCAGTTACTGAGGGCGGTTCGAAGCGCACAAATTGAGTCAGGTATGAAAGACGGCCGCGGTTGGGATAAAAACGGCTTCGTGTTTGCCCGCGAAGACGGTAAGCCGACAAACCCCGATGCCGTAAACGGCTGGTTCCGCAAATTCAGTGCTGAGAACGGTTTACCGCATATTCACCCGCACGCGTTCAGACATACCGCCGCATCCATTATGATCGCCAGTGGCATTGACTTGGTAACCACTGCAAACGAACTTGGTCACGCCAATGCAACTACTACCGCAACAATCTATGCCCATCAGATCTCGTCTGCAAAAGCTAAAGCATCCGAGGCAAGAGCTGGGGTGTTTTCTAGGAGCAACGCAGAAAAGGCTAAGTAAAATAGAGTGCATTTGGAACTCTATTTTACTTACATACTACATACTTGCCATTTCGACTAGTGTGTTTTCAATTACGATATGCATTGGAACAAAGCCTTGGTTTTCGTTCTGAGGGGCTTCATCAAGCGTTGATATTCCGGCTTTTATTATCCCAACGACCTTGTACTCTTCATCCAGAACAACTCCTCCGCTGGCTCCGTGCACAATAATTCCATCTATTAAATAAAGCTGCGCACCTAGAAAGGGTTTTATCTCTGATACTCGTCTTCTCTGAATATTTGCAGAAGCTCCATTTGAATAATTTGGATAACCAACAACAATCACTTCTGAACCAACTTTGAGTTTTTTAGAATCCCCGAGTTCTAAACTCCTTTCAGTTGAATTTAAAAAAGGCACATTATATAACGCGTAGTCAATGTCTCTATTTCTACATATTAGATTAGTTTGATTGCTAATTGATCCTATCTTTTTTCCTATTCTATTCTCTATTTTATTAACATCGTAAATCTCATATGTTTCAGTAACATGATACGATGTAAACATGCCATATTCTTTAACAAAAAACGCACTACCTTGCACATAATCACCATCGCAGCATCGTTCTATTACAAACGTATTTTTGCTGATTAGATTCGACAACAAGTCTAGTTTACTTATATCAAAATAACTACTGTCAGTAATTTCATTATATAACTTAGCAAAAGATAAAAATGTATAACTTTCAGGGCCTTTGACTTGTTTAATATAATTAATCTTTCCCGTCAATACTTGCTTAAACCAATTTACAACCACTTCGGTTTGATCTTTATCATCTGCAGCTTGAATTATCTTCGGATTTCTACACAGCCCTTCCGATATATACTTTTTTGCAGATAGATACAATCCGTATTTTTCGGCACTGTGCATTATTGCTCGTAATTGTCGTACATATGATCTTCTTAAATTTGGAAACTCATTAACTGTTAAACCCGTAACTTCTTGTCTGTTTTTCTTTGAGCGTAGAGTGATCTTTTTTGGATTAATCTCAAAACTATTCTTTTTTATTATTTCTTCTAGTTTATTTCCTAATATAATTCTTCCATCATCAACATATGCTATAGATTCATCAAAGGTTTTTTTGTATGTAGAAAACGAAATATCGTCTGCGTATCTGGTATATGTACAACCTGTTTCTTTTGCCAATTTCATCAAATTGTTATCCAATGGTGCACATATCATATTTGTTATAACTGGAGAGGTTGGCGCTCCTTGAGGAAGCACACCATTGCAGCAGACAATTTGAGCAATCGTTGTCGCCGCCTCATCTCCAATAGAATATGGCTTATTTATAAGAAGCCCCCGTACTCTTCCAAAATGAATCTGACTAAAAAAATCTTTTAAATCCATGTTAAGGACAATTTGTCTATGAGTATGCCTGCTTGCATTATCGACAATATTTTTTCCACTTACAAACCCATATGCACACACTTTAGGGGTATACACTTCATTTAATACAAGTGCAAGTTTTTTCTGAATATTTTTCAGTTCTTTTTTAGGTGCACTAATTTTACGTAAGTTGCCGTCCTTTTTCGGTATTGTGAAAACTGTGTACATATTTTCTGGTCTAACTTTATACAAAAAATACCTCAAGCTTCGTTCATCAATACCCAAAATATTGGCAACGTCTTCTCTTGTTTTCAATTGTAAAAATGTTTCTTTTGTATTGTTATTCATGTCGCATCTCCCGAAGGGAAAGAAACGAAGAAATTCAACCTTCTGACGATGTGAAAAATGATTAATAGCATCTAAAGGATTAATAATCTACAAATCAACACGCTGTGTAATACGGAATATGTTGTAGACATTAAATTAACGCGTCGCAGTATCGCTAACGAGAAACAATTTCTTCGCTTCTTTCGACAAAATTATACCAAAACTATGCCAAAAAATCAACAATTTGCTTTATTGTATTATCATACATTTATTTCTTTCACTTTCACGCTTTATCACTTTAACATCCCAATTTTAACCCAAAAAATTTTGAGACTGCAAAAACAGCCCCAAAAAGTTCATAAAAACAAGAAAAACCGCCTAAATTAGGCGGTTTTTTGGTTGCGGAGGAGGGATTTGAACCCACGACCTTCGGGTTATGAGCCCGACGAGCTACCGAACTGCTCCACTCCGCGATATTCAATTGCTCTTCAGAGCTTTGTTATAATATCACAACAGCGCCGTCAAGTCAATACCCGCCTCAAAATTTTTGCTCGACACGCTTCGACCTTGATTTTTTTCGTAATATGGCGCATAATTAATTGTTAACTACATTATTAAGAGTGATATCATGAAAACAAAACTTAAAAACATACACGGCAAAATCATCTGGCTGGAGCTTCTCGCCCTGACGGCATGGATATTCCTCATGAGCATTTTCATCTCCCCGGGCTCATTCCTCCACGCGCTGAAGTGGATGGCGCAGAACCCCCTGCTCATTCTCCTGAACATTCTGCCCATAGCGGTGATGCTGCTTATCATCTACTTCATCGGCTCCAACAGCTTTGTGGCCGGCGGCATTACAAACCTGTTCTTCGGCCTCATGAACTATGTCAACCTGCTTAAAATCGACGGCCGCGACGACCCCTTTGTCCCCGCCGATATTGCGCTGCTGCGCGAGGCTCTGCAGGCCACGGGTGAATACCGCCTTGACATGCACTTCGGCATCGTTGCCCTTATAGTGCTGTCCACCGCGCTCTTTATCTTCCTCGGCATATACCTGGGCAAAGGCAGAAAGCTCCGCATTGCGCCCCGCATCATCGGTATCGTCCTGTGCGCCGCCGCATTCCTGAGCGCCTTCTTCACCCTGTACCGCGACAGCGATATTTACAGCTCCTTCCCCGTCAGCGTGAACTACAACATCACCACCACCTTTGACGAGCTGGGCTTCAACTACTGCTTCCTCTACAACTTTGACCTCTACTCCGTGGACGAGCCCGAGGCTTATTCCGAATCGGAAATCGAGAGCTATATTGACGGCTTCGTACCCCGTCAGCAGACGCAGCAGCCCCAGGTGCTCATGATTATGTGCGAGGCCTTCACCGAGCTCACCGCAGAGGACGCCTTCAGCTACTCCGAGGACGAGCAGCCCCTGAAAAACTACTTTGCCGTCAAAAACAGCGACAACTGCATTTCGGGCGAAATCGTCGTTCCGAACTTCGGCGCAGGCACTGCCAACACAGAATTTGACGTCATCGCGGGAATGCAGACAAACCTCATCAGCGACACAAGCGCCTCCGCCCTGCGAACCTTCCACAAAAACATTCCCACCGTGGCTACGGCGCTGGTCTCCCAGGGCTACGACTCCTTCTATTTCCATCAGGGACAGAGCTGGTTCTACAACCGCAACAGCGCCCTGAGCTTCATGGGCATCGAGTCCCTGCGCTTTGACAACGGCGATACCTGGTCCGATGCCGACTTCCTTTCCGAGCTGGAGGAGGAGCTTGAAAGCCGCACCGCCGACGGAGAAAAGCTTTTCACCTACGCAACCACAATCCAGAACCACCAGGCCTACAACTACGCAAAATACGGCACCGAGCTTCCGAAGGTGCAGACAAACGTTCCCCTCACCCCCGAAACCGAGGAGTGCCTTTCCGTTTACGCCTACGGTCTCAAGTGCTCCTCCGATATGCTTCTGGAGCTGACGGAATACCTTAACGCCCTTGACGAGCCCTACATTCTCGTGTTCTTCGGCGACCATCTGCCCAACCTGGGCGCAGGCTTCGCGGGCTACCGCGAGCTCGGCATGAACATCGGCGACACCTCAACTCCCGAGCAGGTGCTGGACAACCACAGCACGCCCTTCATAATATGGGCAAACGACGCCTACCTTCAGGGCAGAACCATGGCCGAAGCCGCAGAGGGCCTCGACCTTCCCGCCGACAGCAGAGTGAGCGCCTGCTTCCTGGGCGAAATCGCCCTTGAGCTTGCAGACGCGGAGGGCCTTGACCCCTACTTCAGCTTCCTCGCCGAGCTCCGCCGCGTTTGCCCCGTCATCAAAACGGGAATCGTGGAATATCCCGACGGCAGCGTTACGGAGAATCCCTCTGAGGAGGAGCTGTCCCTTATCTCAAAAATGCACTGCTGGCAGTACTATCGACTCGTAACCCAGAAAATTGACTGAAAATACTGATATTTCAAGGGAAATCCCTATTGCAAAATATTATGTAACCTGCTATAATGAACTTTGACACTAAAATGTAACCGGTATACCCACCGCCGTTTAGTTTATATTTCGGAGGTCGCTATATGAAAAAAATCACACGATTCTTAGCCGCGGTGCTCTGCGTTGCCACACTGCTCTCGGTGTGCGTCTTTGCCACCCCCGACGCAGGTCTCGGACTTAACGCCTTTGAAGATGTTGCCGACATGACAAGCTTCACCTTCACCGACGTAAACAGCAACGACTGGTCCTTTACGGGCGTCAAGACCTGCTATGACAAAGGCATTCTTCTCGGCTATCAGGACGGCACCTACAGACCCAAGGCTGACGTAACCTGGGGTCAGGCCATCGTCATTGCCGCACGAATCCACGCCGCCTACTACGGAAACGCTCTGCCTCTTGAGCTTCAGGCAGGCGACTACTGGTATTCTCCCTACTACAGATACTGCGCGGGACAGGACATGATTCCCGCCGACTGCCCCAAGGGCGTTAATCTTGACCGCGTGGCAATTCCCCGCTACGCACTTGCCTACATATTCAGCCGCACAATTGACGCGGAGGATATGCCCGCAATCTCCGACCGTCAGATTACCGACCTGGGCAAGATTCCCTCGGCATACGTAAGCTCCGTAAAGCTCATGTACTCCTCGGGCATCATGAACGGCTGGGCAGACTACAGCTTCGGCGGCGACAGACTCACCAACCGCGAGCAGATTGCCGTTGTTGTATCCCGTCTGCTTGTTCCCGCAAACCGCATAGGTCACGACTCACGAGTCAACGAGGCCATGGCTCCCTTCGAGGCAAACCTTGAAAACGACAGCCCCGCGGTTCAGATAGGCAGCAGCTACTACTGCGCATACAAGTACTACGAAACCACCTCCACCGAGCTTTACGCCCTCTTCTCCACCACAGGCAACGACGACGAGCAGGAAATCTACACCTGCGATGCGGGCGAGCGTCTTGACAACCTCAGCGTATATAACGGCAAGGTTTACTTCTGCGTAAGCACCGTTGGCAGCAGCAGCGGCAAGCTCATGTGCTATGACCCCGCAGCCAACAGCTTTGACACCGTTTACGAGGGCTACGCTGTCGAATCCTACTGCTTCTATGACGGCAAGCTCTACGCTCTGCTCTTTACCCATTACGAAAACATCGCCATTGATGCCGACGGCAGCATGGACCTTTCCCCCTGGACCTACCAGTTCGGTCAGATTGTCGGCGGCGCCTTCAATGCTCTGCTTGACGAAATGAACTATTACGAGGCCATGTACTTTGTGCCTTACGGCTGGAACGGCTGCATCTACTTCAAGCTTGCCCATCTCGGCACCGTCGGCACGGGCAGCAAAGCAAGCGAAACCTACATTACCAACCTCTACGAGTACAACATCGCAAACGGCGAGCTCACCAGACTTTCCGACATCAACATCAACACCAGCTTCTTTGACGGCCACGTCATGTACTTCATGGCCTATGACAGCGACGGAAACTACGACCTGAATCTCTACGCTCTGTCCGTTCAGGCTCCCGCAACCGTCAAGACCATCGGCGAATTTCCCGCCGCAACCGACAAGCGCTACAGAAGCATTTACAAATACGAGGACACCTTCTACTGCCTCAGCTCCTTCAACCGCAATCTTTACAGCATGGACAACAGCGGTGACACCCGACTTGCACTCATGTGCGGCGGTGCCTACAACGCTTGCTGCTGGACTCAGGACAGCATGGTGCTTGTTCCCAACACCGTTGCCACCAGCAACGCAAACGAAATCAAGGCCTACAACGCAAAGAGCCTTGCCTCCCGTGAGCTTTACGGCGACTGGATCGGACTGAGCTGCTACTACAAGGGCGCACGCTTTGTTCCCGATGCGAATCAGCCCGTTTACTCCTCCGGCGACGAAAGCGTCAGCACCGTTACCGACCTTTCCATCACCGTTCCCGAGGCCTTCATGCGCGGCAATGACCTCGTTGTCCGCACCAAGTACACCAACAACATTATCACCGACGAGGCAAGCAAAACCGACACCTATATCTGCCTGCGTATGTATGTCATCAAGGTATATCAGGGCGACAATCTTGTGGCCTATGACATCAACAAGATGCAGACCATGGAGCTGACTCCCTATGACGTTCAGACCCTCACCTTCGTTGTGGGCGGCGATGACATTCTCGGCGATATTGATGTATCCGCCGGCGACTTCAGCATTGAAATCATTCCCACCTATGACCTGAAGATTGTTCAGAAAACCGGTTCCTCAACCACCTGACAAAGCAATCCCTGCCGGACAGCTCCGGCAGGGATTTTTGTTTTTTATAAGGGAAATTATTCCTTGAAGACTGCGTGCAAATGGTATATAATATATAAATCTTGTAAAAATCCAACAGACAGGAGTGTTTTCCCATGAAACACACTAAGATTGCACATATTTACGCTGACTGCGAAAAATTCGGCGGTCAGGAAATCACCGTCTGCGGCTGGGCGCGCACTATCCGCGACATGAAGAATTTCGGCTTTATCGAGCTGAATGACGGCTCCTGCTTCAAGAGCCTTCAGATAGTTCTGGAGCGCGAGAAGCTCGCGAATTATGACGAGCTCACCCATCAGAACGTAGGCGCCGCCTTCATCGCAAAAGGTGAGCTGGTGCTTACTCCCGAGGCAAAGCAGCCCTTCGAGCTCAAGGCAGCCGAGGTTACGGTTGAGGGCGTTTCCACCCCCGACTACCCCCTGCAGAAAAAGCGCCACAGCGTTGAGTTCCTCCGCACCATTCAGCATCTGCGTCCCCGCACCAATCTCTTCAACGCCACCTTCCGTGTGAGAAGCGTTGCGGCCCAGGCTGTTCACGAGTTTTTCCAGAGCCGCGGCTTTGTATATGTTCACACCCCCATCATCACGGGCTCCGACTGCGAGGGCGCAGGCGAGATGTTCCGCGTAACCACCCTTGACCTCAACAACCTTCCTCTCAAGGAGGACGGCACCGTTGACGACAGCCAGGACTTCTTCGGCAAGGCAACAAACCTCACCGTTTCCGGTCAGCTCAACTGCGAAAACTTCGCCATGGCCTTCGGCGATGTCTACACCTTCGGTCCCACCTTCCGCGCGGAAGTTTCCTACACTCAGCGCCACGCCGCAGAGTTCTGGATGATTGAGCCCGAAATGGCCTTCGCCGACCTCCATGACTACATGGACACCGCAGAGGACATGGTGAAATACATCATCAACACCGTTCTGGAGAAGTGCCCTCAGGAAATGGAATTTTTCAACTCCTTTGTTGACAAGGGTCTGCTTGAAAGACTTCAGAACGTTGTTTCCAACGACTTCGGCAGAGTTTCCTACACCGAGGCCGTGGAAATTCTTCAGAACTGCGGCAAAAAGTTCGACTACCCTGTTGAGTGGGGCATCGACCTTCAGACCGAGCACGAGCGCTATCTCACCGAGGAAGTGTTCAAAAAGCCCATTTTCGTCACCGATTATCCCAAGGAAATCAAGGCCTTCTATATGCGCCTGAACGATGACAACAAGACCGTCGCCGCGGCGGACTGCCTTGTTCCCGGCATCGGCGAAATCATCGGCGGCTCCCAGCGTGAAGAGCGTCTTGACGTTCTGCTTGCGCGCATGGAGGAGCTGGGTCTCAATCCCGAGGACTACTGGTGGTATCTTGACCTCCGCCGCTACGGCTCCTGCCGTCACGCAGGCTACGGTCTCGGCTTCGAGCGCATGGTAATGTACCTCACGGGCGTAAGCAATATCCGCGATGTTGAGCTTCACCCCCGCACCACCGGCAACGCAGATTTCTGATACTATCACAAAGCTCCGACCACAAGGTCGGAGCTTTTTTAGCTACGCTGCACCGTCTCAGTTAATCGTTATTGCAAATGCCCGACCGGTGACAGCTCAGTCAGTTAGCTGCACTCGCGCTTTTTTCAGTTCCGTTGCACCGCTTCTGTAATCGTTATTGCCGATGCCCGTGGCAGCATCTCCGTTTTTCCCGCCCTGAACACATTGTTTATTGACATCTTCATTCACATGGGATAGAATATATTTGTTAAACCCGTAACAAAAAATAAATTTTACATAAGGATGTGATTGGTTTGATGAAACTTACACCCGAGCAGCAGGCTATGCTCGACGGCGCAAAGGGCGAAACCATGGCAAAGGTCGTCAAGACTCTCGTTATGTACGGCGAGACCTTCGGCGCAGAGCGCATGCTCCCCATTACCTCCGAGTATGGCCATACCGTTATCAGCTTCGGCCTGAAGGTCATGAAGCCCGTCTATGATCTGTATCAGCAGATTATCGACGCAGGTCTTGTCAGCGGTCAGAAGTTCACCGCAGACCCCAAGCCTTTGGACAAGCACGTTCCCAGCAGTCTCATCGACGACCTCGTTTTCAAGAAATTCATGTACACCGAGCAGGATATGTACGAGCAGCAGCTTCGTGAGCTGGGCATCACCAATGATGATGACTACACCTGCACCTGCTATCTCGACCAGGTAGGCAACAAGCCCAGAAAGGGCGACGTTCTGTCCTGGGCGGAATCCTCCGCAGTTGTTTACGCAAACTCCGTTCTGGGCGCACGCTGCAACCGCAACAGCGGCATGCTGGAGCTCATGGGCTCCATTGCAGGCTTCGTTCCCGAATTCGGTCTGCTGACTGACGAGGGCCGCAAGGCAACCTGGATCGTTGAAGTCAAGTGCGAGAAGAAGCCCGAGGCTCAGCTTCTGGGCTCCGCCATCGGCATGAAGGTCATGGAAGAGGTTCCCTATGTCAAGGGTCTTGACAAGTGGCTGGGCAATGAGCTCAACGACGAAGCCTGCACCTTCCTGAAGGACTTCGGCGCGGCAACCGCCTCCAACGGCGCAGTCGGTCTTTACCACATCGACGGTCTCACTCCCGAGGCAAAGGAGCAGGGCGAAAAGCTCATCGCCGAGGGCGCACAGGTTTACGTCATTGACGATGCCGAGCTTGAGCGCGTAAAGAACAACTATCCTGTCATCTGGAAGAACCCCGAAGCAAAGCCCGAGCTGTGCTTCGTAGGCTGCCCCCACATGACTCTCCAGCAGCTTATCGACTGGACTCAGAACGTAGGCAAGGCTCTGGAGGCAAAGGGTCTCAAGAAGATTACCGTTCCCACCGTGTTCACCTCCTCCACTCCCGTCATCAAGGAGTTCGAGAAGACTCCCTACGCAAAGCAGCTTAAGAAGTACGGCGTTATCGTCAGCTACATCTGCCCCCTCATGTACATGAACAATCCTCTGTGCAAGAAGAAGGCTGTCATCACCTCCTCCAACAAGCTGCGCACCTACACCAGCGCACGCTACTACACCGAAGCAGACATTCTCCGCATCATCACCACAAAGGAGGATAAGTAATGAAAACTTTTAAAGGCCGCGTAATCGTTCCCGGTACCTGCACCGCGGAAGCTCTCGTATCCCACAACGGTTTCAATACTCTTGCCTCTTACCAGATGGCAATGATGTTCGGCGACAAGAAGGTCAAGTGCGGCGACCAGAACAACGCTGAAATCTACAAGAAGCCCATGATAGGCAAGGCTCTGTGCCTGCCCCAGACCATCGGCTCCACCACCGGCGGCATGGTTCTCTTCACCGTCTGCTCCATGAACAGACAGCCTGCCTGCATGCTCTTCTCCAAGACAATCGACTCCCTGGCAGCCAGCGGCGCAATCATGGGCGACGTATGGACAGATGCCGAGATGCCCGTTATCGACGAGCTGGGCGACGAGTTCCTTGAGTATGTCAAGACCGGCGCAAAGATTACCGTCAAGGCAGACGGCGTTGTGGAAGTTGAGTAATATACAAGGATAAAGGGCGCACAGAGTGCGCCCTTTTTTAAGCTATGGATACAAATACAAAATACCCCGTAATTTTTCTTGATAAAGAAAATATGCTCCTGCCGCTTACGGAGCTTGCGGAAATCGCAAGGAAAAAGGTAAGCGAAGCGGGAGCGGAAAAAGTAAATATAATCGCACGGTCACGCGCAGGTCTTGCGGCAAGAATGCTTGCCTGCGAGATGCCCCACAAAATTGCCTCCGTCAGCACGGTATGCACGGCCCACTACGGTCTGCGCACCGTGGAAAAGAGCCTCGGCAGACCCGCGGTGAAGTGCTGGTCAAAGCTGGTTTCGGGAAAAAGCGCCGACTTCGGAAACGCGGTGCTGGAGCTTGCCACGGAAAATATGCGCGAGTTTAACGAAGCCTTCCCGAACGCCGACGGCGTGTTTTACCAGAGTGCCGCCTGCGCCATGAAAAGCGCCTCGGACGACAGACGTCTTTCCTCCGCAAACAACGTCATCAGCATTTTCGACGGCGAAAACGACGGCGTTGTCAGCGTTTACTCTGCCCTCTGGGGACAGCGCGGCAAGGTGTTCAGAGGCGTTTCCCATCTGAACGCAGGCGATGAAATCTACGCCGATTTGCTGAACGCGCTCGTTGAACGCGGACTGTAAAGCACAAACAGAAAAAAAGAAATGCCCTCGACTTATGTCGAAGGCATTGTCTTTTTTAACGATAAATCAGCCGGTGATTGCGCCGACAAGACCGTCAATGAAGTTGGGAACCCACTCCATCATGTCAGAAACGAGTCTTAACTTCTTCTTGAGGCCGAGACGAACGTCTTCGTCGATATAGCTCATGAGCTTCTTGCACATAGTAAAAATCCTCCTTGAATTATTGTTCGGATAAAGTTACTATACCACATGTCGCGGTGTTTTGTAAATAACAATTTTGTTTTTAGCTGAAAAAATATAGCAAATTCAACAAAATCAGTCAGAAAGTGCAGCAAGAGCGTTGATATCCTCCTGCAAATCCACGTCAAAGGCCTCCTGGAAGTCCGCAAGAGCGCCCAGGAGCTCTTCCAGCACCTCGGCGGGCATCTCTTCACCCGAGAACGCATAGGGCTCCATAAGGGCGCCTATGCCTGCGAGAATGTTAGCCGGATTGTCAATATCCGCAACGCTTTCGTATTTTCCCTGCGTAAAGCCCAGCTCGCCGTGGGCAAGGGCAATTGCCTTGTTGCTGAGGCTGCGGTAAATTGCAAAAAGAATCATAGAATTTCTCCTTTTTCTTATAGTTCGATTTTAACTCTGCTGACCATGAGCGCGGAAACAAGCCCTATGACAATGCCCGCTATTGTGCCGCTGAGCACAAGGAAGGGCAGATAGTAGGCGATGAGGTTTGTTTCCATCACAAGACAGGCAACGCCAATCTGCGCGGCGTTGTGGAGAACACCGCCGACGACGCTGACCGCCACGGTGGAAAACAGTCCCGATTTCTTCATCAGCAGCATTCCGACGAAGCTCACAATAGCGCCGGCAAGGCTGTATGCAAGGCTCAGCACCGAGCCGAAAAGCAGTGACACCAGAAGCACGCGCACAAGGGAAATCACAATCGCGTCCTTCCAGCCCAGCTTGTACAGCACAAACACAACAAGAATATTCGGAAGTCCCATCTTGATGCCGGGGATTGCCACAAAGGCGGGAATCTGGCTTTCGATATAGGATAAAATCATCGCAAGCGCAATGGCCATGGCCATGAGGGCAAGTCGTTTTGTCTTCATTCCGTTCACCTCAGCCCACAGTAGCGTCAAGTCCGTCATCTTCCGCGCCGAACACCGTAACCGTAAGCTTGTTCGGCAGGCAGGTTATACACTCGCCCGTGTATTTTATTCTGCCCTGCTTCACGCACAGAAGGTCGGGGCAGTCGGCATCGGAAAGATATGCTTCGCCGTTTTCAATCACCAGAAGGTTCGTGCCGCCGTTGAGGGAGAAGCTGCCGTTCCGGGAAAGTGAGTATCTTGCGATTTCCTCACCCTCCACCTTCACAACAACTCCCGCGCCCACCTCATTGCTGTGCAGGAAAACAAAAAGGAGCACGGATATGAGCAGGAGCGATGCAATGAGTATCACATCGCGCAGAGCTTTTTTGTTCTTAAAAAGCTTCATTCAGCCTTTATCCGCCTCCGTTTTCAATCTGTTATAACAGTATACTATCAATCTCGTGATTTAACAACATATTTTATTCCGTGCAGAGAAAAAGCCGCAGGTTCGGAAAGAACCTGCGGCTTCAAAATCGGATTTTTAATCCTCAAGCAGCTTTGCCATGCGGAGAATTACGGTTGCGGCCATGCCGCGATTTGCGGTGCCGTTGGGGTCAAATCTGTTGCCGCCAACACCGTTCATGATGCCCTCGGAGCAGATTGCCTTTACAGCGTCAAGATAGGGCGCGGCAATCATGCCCTTGTCGGAGAAGAGCAGGGGCATCACAATGCCGAAATTGTAGTGCGCTACATTTTTCATGTATCGGTACATGAAGGTTGCCATCTGGGCGCGGGAGATGTTCTGATTGGGACGGAAGGTGTTGTCGCCGTAGCCGGCAATGATGCCCTTCTGAACGCCCCAGAGAACCGCGGCCTTATAGTCGGAGGCAATCTTGGAGGAGTCGGCAAACTTCAGGCTGCCGCTTGCCTTGGGCTCACCTGCGGCACGCCAGAGCATTGTGATGAACTGTGTGCGGGTTACAATCTGGTTTGGACGGAAGCTGCCGTCATTAAAGCCGTTTACGAGGCCCATGTAGTATGCCTCAACGATGCTGTCGCGGTAACCGCTGTTCGCAATGTCATTGAAGGGGTATTCGCCCGTGATTCTGCTGATAATATCTCTTATCTGTGCGTAGGACTCGTTGCCGACCATCAGTCTGACAAGCAGCTGAACGGAGTCGGAGCCGAAATCAAAGCCGTTTGCGCGGACATCGGCAATTGCCCCAAGGAGAGAAACCACGGTGCCGTAATCAATGTTTGCGCCCTCAAGGACTTTTGCCGCAAGGGCGGACGCAACGGCGGTGATTGTGGCGGAGTCAATGCTGAGTCCGTTTTCTCTGATATTTTTTACGCCTTCAAGAATCGCGACAATCAGCTGGGGGTTAATCTGAGCGCTCTCAAGGGCAGAGCCCGCAAGCCCTGCGGCGATGGCGGTGATGGTTTCGGAGTCAACGGAGATGCCGTTTTCCTTTGCGTCTGCAACTGCGGCAATGATTGCACTAACGGTTGCGGGGTCAAGCTCAACTCCCTCGATGAGATTGCCCGCAAGTCCTGCGGCAATGGTGGAAACAGTGTCGGAATCGATTTCAACGCCGTTTGCGAAGGCGTCTGCAACGCCGGAAACCACAAGCTTTACAGTGTAGGGGTCAAGAGCAACACCCTCGCCGATGCTGCCTGCAATACCTGCAACCACAGCGGCCAGGGAATCGGAATCAAGAGTGAGTCCGCCTTCCTTTGCCTCGTTGACTGCGGAAATGACAGCGGTGATGAGTGCGGGGTTAATTTCGACGCCCTCCACAAGATTGCCCGCAAGCCCTGAGGTAATGGCGGAGATTGTACCGGCGTCAACTGCAACACCGTTCTTTACGGCGTCTCCGATGACCGCGATGGCAACTTCAACAAGGGCGGGGTCAATTGTTTTGCCGTCGCCGATGCTGCCCACAAGGCCGCCGACTATTGCGCCGAGGGTGCTGTAATCAATGCTGATTCCGTTTTCCTTAAGGTCGGCTATTGCGTTTTTTATTGCGTTAATTGTATCCGCGTTCAGATACTGGCCGTACTCGGCAATAATTGTCGCAATGTCAAGGGAGCCCGCAGAGGCCTTGTCCGCCTTTTCCGCAGATGCGGAGGGAATGCAGCAGACAGAGAGGCTTACAAGCATCGCCACAACAAGCAGCAGTGACAGAAATCTTTTCATTGTATATCCTCCTGAATCAGCGTTTGGGTTACATAATATATAATCATTATGTTATATCTTTTGGAAAATGTCAAGGAAAAGCGGCCTGCAGGAATGATTTTGAACGCAACGTGCAGGATATCTGTTTCGTTGATATGCTTTAAAACGGATTGACGCGCACCATTATGTGCTTGACATCGGGGAATTGCGCTTCAATGGCAGAGTGAACCTGCTCCGCGATTGCGTTGCTCTGATTAAGCGTTATATTGCCGTCGGCAAAAATATCAAGGTCGACATATATCTTGTTTCCGAACTGTCGGCTCTGCAGACGCTTTATGCCCATAACCCCGGGCTGTGCTGTGGCACAGTCGGCGAGAGCTTTCTGCATCTTTTCATCACAGGCGTGGTCAACCATCTTTTCGACAGCGTCCACAAAGATGTCGTATGCGGCTTTCACGATGAATGCACAGATAACAAGGCTTGCCACGGCGTCAAGCCACGGATAGCCCATTCTCGCTCCCCATATACCCATGAGCGCACCGATGGACGAAAGCGCGTCACTGCGATGGTGCCATGCCTCTGCCATAAGGCCGCTGGAATTGAGCCGCTTGGCATTGACGCGGGTATACCAGTACATAGCTTCCTTGCACACTATGGATACAACTGCGGCAATCAGCGCCAGAATACCGGGCATCTGAAGCTTCTCCGCGGTATCTGACGACAGCTTTTCAATTGCGGTGTGGCCTATGAAAAGACCCACAATGCACAGAATGACCGCAAGCACAATGGCTGCAACGCATTCAAAGCGTTCGTGTCCGTATTGGTGCTCTTCATCGGAATCCTTCGATGCGATTTTTACGCCGAGTATTACAATTATGCTGCTGAATACGTCCGACGCGGAGTGGACGGCGTCGGAAATCATTGCGCCCGAATTGGCAATGATGCCTGCAAGAAGCTTAAACAGCGACAGCAGGCTGTTTCCGATAATGCTGACCAGCGAAACCTTAACCGCGGTTTTTTCGTAATTTTCCGAAATTTGCTCTGATGTGTCGATAACTCTTTTTCCCATAACAGCTTCCTCCTCAAAAGCAGTATATGATAACTCCGTGGCAGCTGCTTTCGGGTGCAAAAAAGCCCACGAAACCAGTAATGTAGCTTACTGTCCCGTGGGCATTACTCCACTGTTACTAAGTAACCCGGCTCCGAGCATTCGCTCCGGCCTGTTCAGTTTGTACTGTAATTGGCTTGCAGTGCAAAGAGTGGTGTAAGTATATCAAAGCACCGTCGTCGTGTCAAGCGCTGACGGCAGAAATAGTTTGGGGTAAGCATAAGCGCGGCTTGAAATTATTGTAAAAAAATTGTACAATGATTTATAGCCATTTCTTAAGCTCAATCGTATACATAGACGAAAGAACTAATGGAGGTAAATAAAATGGATAACAAGAAGCTTAACGACAGCGAACTCAAGCAGGTAACCGGCGGCGAAGCTGTCATGCCTGTGATTTTTTGCGGCACAAAGGAGGAGGATTTTCAGGTGTTAACTGCCGGGTTCTTCCACGCCAACTGCTCATGCGGCCACAGATTCCCTCTGCCTCTGATCGAGAAGGGCAGACAGGTTACGTGTCCGGAATGCGGCAAAGTATTTACCGCTTGAAGTGAGCCGCCTTTCGAATCCCCGCGCTTATAATAATGCATGGGGGAGCGCGAGAGGGAATTGGTTATTCCCACTCGCAAATAATTGAGCGAAGCGTAAGACTCGCGGGGATTAGCTTTTCTGCGGAAAAGCCACGGCGGTTGCAACATGCCACCGGCATGTTGCCAAGAGCCGCCTTTCGAATCCCCGCTTCAAAGAAAAGCAAAAGAAGAA
>JAZRVW010000022.1:0-10662 GCA_045599385.1 Oscillospiraceae bacterium
TCACCGTTGTGCTTTCGGACATCATCGGCGACCCTTTGGACATGATTGCCTCGGGTCCCGCCTATCCCGATTCAAGCACCTGCGAAGCGGCGCTCTGCATAGCGGAAAAATATAAGCTCAGGCTTTCGGATAAGGCCCTTGCGTGCCTTGAAACCGAAACGCCGAAGGAAATAGCAAACGTCAGCACAGTTGTCACGGGAAGCGTGCGTGAGCTGTGCAGGGCAGCCGCCGATGCCTGCGAAAAGCTCGGCTACAAGGCTGAAATTCTGACAGACAGCCTCTGCTGTGAGGCGCGGGACGCTGGCAGAATGCTGGCGGCAAAGGTGATGGAAAACGCGGACACAAAAAAGCCCCTTGCGTTTATCGCAGGCGGCGAAACCGTTGTGCATCTGACGGGCAAAGGAAAGGGCGGACGCAATCAGGAAATCGCTCTGGCAGCCGCAGAGGGCATTTCGGGAACGGATAATGTCTGTGTGTTCTCCGTGGGCTCCGACGGAACTGACGGCCCCACAGATGCCGCAGGCGGCTTCGCAGACGGCAATACGGAAAAATCACTTTCCGCCATGGGAATTTCCATAGCGGAGACGCTTAAGGAAAACGACGCCTACCACGCGCTTAAGGCGTGCGGCGGACTTATATTCACCGGCGCCACGGGAACAAACGTAAACGATGTTTCGGTGGCCCTGATTAAAACGGAGGAGTAAAAAATGAGTACGGGAATAGTTCTTTTATGTGTTCTTGGCGCGCTGATTCAGGCGGCCTTCATTGTCGTTGAGCACAGAGAAAAATACGTGGGCGCTGTCTGCCTCAAGGGCAGTGCCTCCGTTGTGTTTGTAATCATCGGCGCAATAGCCTACGGCATGATGTCAAATTCCGCGTTTGCAAGGCTTGTTTTCATCGGCCTTATTCTCGGCGCTGTGGGCGATGTTCTGCTTAACCTGCGCTTCGTGTTTGAAAAGGCGGGACAGAAGATTTTCCTGCTGGGCATCGCAGCCTTTCTCGCAGGTCACATTCTCTATCTTGCGGCGCTTGTTCCCCAGAGCGAAAATCTCTGGCTGTGCGTAATCATCGGCGCTGTCATTGCCGCCGCGATACTTGCCTACATCTTCAAGACCATGGAGGTCAAGACCGCCTTCAAGGTGTTCGGCATTTTCTACATCGGCGCGGTTGTCATCATGACTGCCATCGCCATCGGCAATCTCGTTGCCGCACCTGCAACGGCAACATGGCTTTACGCAATCGGCGCGGTGCTGTTCACCGTTTCCGACATTGTGCTTATCTTCAACACCTTCAGCGGCACAACGAAATTCTCTCTGAGAATTACAAATCTGTCGCTGTACTACATCGGTCAGCTTCTCATTGCCTGCAGTCTGTTTTTTATCTGAGCTGAAAGCAGATAATATTGACTTTTCCTGCCGACAAAACTAAAATATACGAAAAGAATTAAAGTTACAAAATACAGAAAAAGAAAGGAAATCCTGCCATGTTTTGCTCTTATTGCGGCAACAAGGTTCCGGATAATGCAAAGTTCTGCAATAAATGCGGCGCTTCGCTCGTTTCCGCACCCGTAGACGCTCCCGTTTACAAGGCACCCGAACAGCCCGCATATTCCGCGCCCCAGCAGCCCTCTTATTCCGCACCCGTACAGCCTGCATATTCCTCACCTGCGGTACAGAACAGTCTGACCGCGGGAAGTATTGCAATGGCAATCTGCGCAATAGTCGCCTTTGCCATGCTGCTGCTGCCGTGGGTTGACTTGGGCTGGGGCTTAACCCTCAGCTACTTTGAACTGATGGATGCTTCCGGAGAGGCAGGCTACTTCTTTGATGAGGCAGACACCATGAATGTTATTATGATATGCTGCCTCATTGTCTTCGGCATACTCGAACTGTTTACAATCATCAAGGGCTTTATGAACAGCGGAAAAGGCGCTGGTATAGGCGCAGGTGTTTTCGGCATGCTCATGGTACTGGCACTTATGATATACACCGAATTTGAAATGGATATCTTCGGTGTAGGCGTATATCTCTTCTTTGCAATGTCCCTTGCATTGCTTATCATTGCCGCCGCTAAGAAAAACGGCTGAGCTGAAAACAGATGACGTAACAGAAAATCTCCTCCGATTGAGAGTTCAATCGGAGGAGATTTTTTATCCAATAGCTTCTGTTTTGTAGATGAAAATTACGGAGGAGGTGGCTTTTTCGGTGCGCTGTGTGAAGATGTCGTACTCCTGACCGAAGTCAAGCCATTCCTTCATTCTCAGGGCAAGGTGCTCTGCCTGCGCCTCGGAAAGAGAGGAGAGGTCGGTGAATTTTTCGGTAATCTTCATGATGCTTTCCATGGTGTCGCCGCTGAGCAGAGCTTCAAAGCTGTCAAGAGTTTCGCGGCTGTCCTTGAGTATTTCCACAAGGCTGCGCAGACGCGTCACCGTTTCGGGAAGCTTGTCCACGGAGGCCTTGAGCTCGGGAACGGCCAGGTCTTTCCGCAGACTGTCCACGATGGAAATAAGCTGAATTGCGTCGCCTGAAAGTCCTGCGAGATGACCGATATTCGCGTCAAAGCGGGACAGCAGATTCATAAGGTTTGAAAACTCGGTGCTGCCGAGGATTTTTTCAATGCCGCTTGCGTTAACGCTTTCAAGCTCGCCCACAAGCCTTTCCATGAGGGCAAGGTTTTCGTCGGTGATGTATTTGTCCATGAGCTCAAGCAGTCCGCGGTTTTCGTTGTAGAGCGTGCTGGCCTCGCCCACGGCGGAAAGCAGCTTTTCGGCCTGCGCCGCGCCGCCGTAAAGCATCTGCATAAGCTGCTGAATGTCCATATCCGAGAATGAGCCCAGCAGGGCTTCGATTTCCGCAAGGGCGGTCTTGAGCCCCTCAACACCGTCAAGCGCACCCTCGCCGCCGAGAGCGAAAACGGAGGAGAAGGGTACTGCGGCAAACATCATGTTGCTGACGGAGAAGCTTTCAACGTCGGCGCTGACGGAATATTCGGTTTTGGTTATGGCGTCGCCGAGAAGCTGAATGGGCAGACTGCCGAGTGCAAGGCTGTCGTTCATTCCGGGAATGCCCGCAAAGAACACAAGCTTGCGGGAGCCGTCGCCGAGAATGGCGGCGTTTTCGGTTATGACGTTTTCAAAGCTCTCCTCGGGAAGAATCATGCCGCCGACAAAAAGAATGGGGCAGGTGATTTGTGCCGCTTTTCCGCCCACGTTGACGGTTTTGGCAAGGCTGTTTTCAACATCGATTTCGATTCTGACGTTTCCGCTTTTGCCCGCAAGCTTGTCATAGCTGATTTCCTTGCCGTCGAGGAAGTATTTTATGCTGATTTCAACGGGAGGGGTTTCGCTTGCGGTGCCGCTGTAATAGAGGTCTGTGCCCTCCATGTCCCAGTACATGTGACCGTCCTCATAGACGGGCTCGGTGAAGGTTTTGACGTCGCTTATATCGGAGAGGCTTGTAATGTCCTCAACCCTGACCTGAGGAAGCTCCGTGTGTATGCGGTCGGTGACGTTCACGCCTGAAATGCTGCCGTCGGGACGGAGATTGACATATACGGACTCCTCCTTGTAAACGGGGGTGTTGGAAAGCGCAAAGGTCTGGTGAGGAACAGGAGATTCCGCCGCCTCTTTCTCCTTGTCCTTTTCGGTTTCTTTTCCGCCGCAGGCTGAAAAGAGCATGAGCGCGGCAAGAAGCAGGCATATAAGCCTGACCGTATTTTTCTTATTCATGGTGATAAAGCCTCCAGGTAGGTGTGGTTTTGCAGATGAACCTCTCACAGACGCAGAGCACGGGGGAGAGGAACAGCATGATGACGCATTCGCTGATGATGGCGCCGCGTGCAAGGAGAATGCACATTCCGCGCACGATGTTTATGTCGCAGAAAAGGTACACGCCGAAGGTGACAACGAAAAATACCATTGCGCTCTGGAAAATGGACTTTTCCGCAGTTTCCGCCGCGGCGAAGATTGCTTCCTCCCGCGGCAGATGTGTAAGCTCCTCGCGGAAGCGCGTTGTGAGAAGAATTGCGTAGTCAACGGTGGCGCCGAGCTGAATGCAGTTGATTACCGTGGGGTCAACGAAGGACACGGTTGTACCCATGATTGCGGAAATGGAGAGATTGAGCCATATCGCAAGCTCAATGGTAAGCACGAGGATTACGGGAAGCGACGGGGATTTGAAGACGATTGCGATGAGAATGAAGATTGCGATTACAGACAGCACCGCGGTCACGGCAAAGTCGCGGTCGGTGGTGTCCATAAGCCCCTGGGTGATTGCGCCCTCACCCGTTATATAGGCGTCGGGGTCGCAGGCCTTGACGATTTCGTCCATCTCCTTAAGCTGACGGGTAAGCTCGGGAGTTGCGGGGCTGTACTCGGAGTTGACCATGATGAGCTGCCGTCCGTCCTGCTTGCAGAGCTCAAGCACCTCGTCGGGAATGATGCTGTCGGGAATGCCGGGACCCACAAGACTGTTGTAGGCAAGGATATAGCTTATGCCCTCAAGCTTTTCGAGCTTGTGCTCCATCTGAATGAGCTTTTCGTCGGGAATTGAATCGTCAACGATGACAAACTGTGTGCTTGCCATGCCGAAGTCGGTTTTCAGCTTGCCAATGCCCTCGATTGAGGTCATATAGGAGGGCAGCGCTCTGTCCATGCTGTAATATTTGTCAACGCTGCTTTGCAGGAAATAGGTTGGGACAAGCAGAATAAGGAAGATTACGGCAAAAACGCGGCGGTGCCTGACGGTAAATCTGTTTATGCCCGTAAAGCTCGGTATGTAGCTTTTGTGGGTGTATTTTGCCATGGGCTCCTCGAAGATAAGGAGAATGGCGGGGAGAACGAAAACAACGGTGAGTATGCCGAAAACAACGCCCTTTGCCATGACAAAGCCGATGTCAAAGCCGAGCCTCAGCCGCATGAAGCACAGAGCCGCAAAGCCGAAAACCGTTGTGAGTGAGCTGCCGAGCAGGGCGGTGAAGGATTTTGCCACAGCCTCCGCCATGGCTTCCTCGCGGCTTTCAAAACGCTCCTTTTCCTCGGCGTATCGGTCAATGAGGAAGATGGAATAGTCCATGGTGACGCCCATCTGCAAAATTGCGGCAACGCACTGGGTTATAAAGGAAATCTCACCCATGAAGAAGTTTGTGCCCATGTTGTAGATGACCGCAAGACCGAGTGTGCCGAGAATTACAAAGGGCTGCAGCCAGGATTTCATCATAACCGTCATGACGGCGAGGGCAAGGAAAACCGCAACGGCAATGTAAATGGGGGCCTGGGTGTCCGCAAGCTCATGGGTGTCGTCAACCATGACGGAAATGCCGCTGAGGAAGGTTTTGCCGTCAAGAAGCTTCTTGATTTCGCCTATGGCCTCAAGGTCGGAGCCCTCGTTGCCCTCAGAGTTTTCGTAGCGCACCAGCATCATGGTCTTGCTGCCGTCCTCGGAGTAAAAAACGTCCTTCATTATATCGGGCAGAATGTCGGCGGGAATGCCGATGTCGGCAATGGTGTCCACCCAGATTACAGAGGCAACGTGGTCAATTTCAAGTATTTCGTTTTTGAGTGCCGCCGTCTGCTTCGGGGACATATTCTCCGTAATGACGATGGATATGCCCGCGGTGTCAAAGCTTTCGTCAAGTATGGCCTCGCCCTGCATGGACTCAAGGTCCTCGGGGAGATAGGACAGAATGTCATAGTTGACACCCGTGGTGAAGAAGCCTATGGCGGCGGGTATTACAAGGAGCAGAGCAATCAGAAGCACAAGCTTCGGATTTCTCGCTTCCCATAAAGCGATTTTTTTCAAGATTACACCTCGAAGCTGCATAGTCTAATTAAACATTTTAACTCAAAGTGAACGATATTTCAACCGTAATGCGCTTAAAACTATAATTTACCGCGTTATTGAAATAAGCGGCGGAGCGTGGTAAAATCATATATCATAAAGCGTTTCAGGGTGAAGACTATGATTAATTCACGCAAGGTAATCGGAATAATCGGCGGCATGGGCCCCATGGCAACGGCTGACCTCTTTAAAAAAATCGTGGAGAAGACCGAAGCCGCCTGTGACCGTGAGCACCTGCACATTCTCATTGACAACAATACTGACATTCCCGACCGCACCGCCTGCATTCTCGCAGGCTCCGACGAGCCCGCAAAATATATGCTGGAATCGGCGCAGAGACTTGAGAAAACGGGCGCCGATTTGCTGATAATTCCCTGCAACACCGCCCACTTTTTCCACGGAAAAGTGGCGGAGGGCTGCGGAATACCCGTTCTGCACATGCCGGAGGAAACCGCAAGGACGGCAGCGGAGGCGGGCATAAAATGCGCGGGACTTCTTGCCACCGACGGAACGGTGCAGAGCGGAGTTTACGATGTGATTTTCGCAAAGTACGGCATTGAGCTTATAAAACCCGACTCCGACGGGCAGAAAAAGCTTATGCACATGATATATGATGAGGTCAAGGCGGGAAAGCCTGCGGACACCGCGGCGCTTGACAGCACGCTTGACAGCATGGAAAAAGCGGGCTGTGAGGCGTTTATACTGGGCTGCACCGAGCTTCCCATTGCCTACGCGGGCAATACGGAGCGCCGCTTCCTCGACCCCACATCAATTCTTGCGGAGGCGGCAATTATCGCCGCAGGCGGAAAGGTAAAAACTGAGGTGAAGATATGAAAAGATTAACCGCACTTCTGCTGTGCCTTGCAATGCTCTTTTCCCTCTGCGCCTGCTCAGGCGATGAGGAGAAAAAGAAGACCGAAGACAAGGAGACGGAGAAATACGAGGCCGTGAAAGTTGAAAACCACGGCAAAACCGTTACCGTAAAGGAAATGCCACAGAAGGTTGTTACCGCAGGCCCGAACTGCACGGAGCTTTTCTGCGCTCTCGGTCTTTCCGACCTCGTAATCGGCAAGTGTATGTCCAACCACAGCGCAGGCGCGCTTGAGGAATATGCCGACGATTACTACACCGTGCCCGACATTGCCGAGGGCTATCCCACGCTGGAGCAGCTCACCGCCAGCGGCTGCGATTTCATCTGCGCAACGGACTGGATTTTCGGCGAAAATCTCACGGTGAAATCTCTTGAAAATGCGGGCATAACCGTCTTTGTGCTCGACTCTGATGACATCGGAGATATGTACAGGGATATCCGCGCCATAGCGAAGATTTTCGGCGTCAGCGAGGCGGCGGAGGAGCTTATCTCAAAGGACGCGGCACGAATCAGCGCGGTGACGGAAGCCCTGCCCGAAGAGGCGGCGCGTGTTCTCGTGCTTGACAGCTTCCTCGGAAGCAAGGTTTATGTGGCAGGCGCCTACAGCTATGAAAATTCTCTCATTGCCGCCGCAGGCGGAGTCAATGTATTTGCGGAGCTTGAAAAGGCATGGGACGCCGTTACGGTTGAGGATATAATCGCCGCCGACCCCGACTTTATCATCATTCACGACTATAAGGGCTCGGGCTACGATGAAAAGCTTAACGCTCTGCTGAATAACCCCGCCCTGTCGCAGCTTAACTGCCTTGCAGACGGACAGCCTCATGTTATGTGTCTGCCTCTGGAAAACTGCTTCCCGGGTGTGCGCTGCAGCCTCGCCGTTGAGGCGATTGCCGCTGCCTTGCATGCCGACGTAAGCGCTGCGGAGTAAGAAACCGTGTTCAGTAAGGTTTACGTTGAAATCACGAATATCTGCAATCTGAGCTGCTCCTTCTGCCACGGCACGAAAAGAGCGCCACGCCGCATGAGCTGCGAGGAGTTTGCCCTTGTCATTGAAAGGCTGAAGGGCCACACAAAGCACGTTTATTTTCATCTGATGGGCGAACCGCTGACGCACCCCGAGCTGCCTGAGCTTCTGCACATTGCCGCCGAAAAGGGCATGAACTGCTGCATTACCACAAACGGAACGCTGGTTGGAAAATGCGCGGAAGTCCTGCTGGGCGCGGAAAAGCTGTATAAGCTGAGCGTGTCACTCCACAGCTATGAGGCAAACCGAAGTGCCGTGCCGCTTGAAGACTATCTCGAAAGCGTGTGGAGCGTTGCCGAAAAGCTTGCAAGGCGCGGAACGATCTGCGCCCTGCGCCTTTGGAATGACGGCGGCGAGAACGCGCTCAACGCCGAAATCCTTGACTTTCTGCGGAGCAGAACAGAGGGAGACTGGCAGGAAACAAGAACGGGCAGTCTGCGGCTTGCGGAAAACATCTATCTTGAAAACGCGGCAAAATTCGACTGGCCCGATATGAACGCGCCCGAGTATGAGGTGCAGTTCTGCCACGGTCTGCGAGACCAGCTTGCCGTGCTCTGCGACGGAACGGCGGTGCCCTGCTGTCTTGATGCCGAGGGCGAAATAAGGCTCGGCAACATCTTTGAGCAGAGCCTTGAGGAAATCCTCGCTTCCCCCAGAGCAAAGGCGCTGTATGAGGGCTTTTCAAACAGAAAACCCACCGAGGAGCTGTGCCGCAGATGCGGCTACGCAACAAGATTCAACAAATAAAAATGACGCCCATGGGGCGTCATTTTTTTTGTTTGTTTTCAGAAGCTGCGGAGCGGTGCGCTTCCGTCGTCCTCACTCTTGGTGATGGCGCGGATTTCCGCCTCATAGCTGTAGCTGTCGCTGACCTGAACGGTGATTCTGTCGCCGACCTTGCGGCCGAGAACGGATTTGCCGAAGGGCGACTCGCGGCTGATGAGTCCCTTGAGGGGATCGCAGCGCACGGTGGTGACAACCTGAATAATCTGGGCTTCGTCGTCCTCGGGGATATATATCTCCACCTTGTCGAAAAGTCCCACCTCGTCCTCGGCGGACTCGGTGCTGATGATTTTTGCGGAGGAAATCATTTTTTCGAGGTAGCGAATGCGGCTGCGGTTGCGGTTCTGTGCGCGCTTGGCTTCCTTGTATTCAAAGTTTTCGCTCAGGTCGCCGAAGGCGCGGGTACGCTTGACCTCTTCGATAAGCTCGGGCATGAGGCTGTTTCGCTCCTCAAGCTCAGCCTGCATTTTCTCGATGTCAAGCCTTGTGAGTTCGTCGTTCATTGTCAGCCCTCAAAGCAGCCCTTGAAGGCGATTTCGGCGGCATCTGCAGTTTCGGCATCGAGGATTTCGTACATGACGTAATCGCCCACAACCCATACCTGAGCATTCTCAAGCTTGGGGTATTCCTCGGGGAGATATTCGTCCATCCATCTGTCCTTGAGCGCCTGAACATAAGCCTCAAGCGCGTCCTGAAGCGCCTCGGCATCATCGGTCTTGAAAACGCCGTATTCGTTGATGTTGGTGCCGACCTTGGACTTCTTCACGCAGCAGTCGCTGTAGGCTTCGGGGTCGATTTTCATGGTGCCCTGAAGATATGTGTCGGGAATGTCCATCATGATTTCGCTGTCGGCGGCAGCATTGACGGCGGCGGCAACCGCCTCAAAACCGGGGTCGGCTGAAGCCTCGTCTTTTCCGCCGCAGGCGCAGAGGCACAGCAGGGTTATAAGGGCGAGAATAAGTGCAATGTATTTTTTCATTTGATTACTCCTTACAGAGCGTGGGTACGCAGATAATTGAGAACAAGGTTGAAGCCGGTTGTGCAGAGATGGAGACCGTCACCGTTGCCGTATTCGGAATTGAGGCAGCCGTTTGCGTCCTTGAGAACGGAGGCGGAGTCGGCATAGTGGGTGCCGGTTGCTTCCGCAATTTCATATACCCAGACGTTTGCGGCATCGATTTTTGCGTTGTTGATGCCGTTGTCCTTTGCCTCGTAGGAGGCCTCAACGGGATAAATGGAGTTGCAGATAATCTTGGTGTCGGGGCTTGCGGCCTGAATGCGATGAATGAGGTCGATGTACTGGTCCTTGAACTCCTGCTCGTCCATCATGGCAACGCCGTTTACGCCGATGGTGAGCACAAGATACTCGGGCTGTGCGTCTTTAACAGCATCGACAATGAGGATTTCCTCGCCGGTCTTGGGATAAACGATGGTTGCGATGCTCTGGTTGAACAGAGCGAGGGTGCCGCTGGAGGGAGTCCATACCTGAGACTCGTTTACAACCTCGTAAGCCTTCAGACCGTAGGTGGTGCTGTCGCCGATAAAGACAAGCTTGTCAATGTATTCCTGACCTGCATCGGCGGTCTGGGGCAGCCATACGGGAACGTCGCCGTCAGGCTCACCGGGCTGTGAGGGATTTTCCTCGCCGCCGTTGTCAGCGGGTGCGGAGGATTCTGCGGGTGCAGGTTCTTCGCTGTCATTGCCGCCGCAGGCGGTAAACAGCACAAGGCACATCATGAGTGCAAGAATAAGTGCGATGGTTCTTTTCATGGTTTCTCACTTTCCGAACTTGAACAGTTCAATCCTGTGTATTGAGTCTGCCGCAGCTGCGGCAGCGCTTTTCCTGAAAAAATATTATACAACAACGCGGAGAAAAGGACAAGCCATTAAATTTCTCTTCGGATTGTTTGCGTCGCTTGCGACGCGCTATTCTCCACCAAAAAAAGCAGCCCGAAAGATTGTGCGCTGTGCCAAAAATTGTTTTATGGGGAGAAGGATAGCAAAGCGGACTCGCTTTTCTGCAAAGCTCCGCATGGGGTGAGTGTGAGAGGGGATTGGTTATCCCCTCTCACCATAAATTGAGCGAAGCGGATTGTATGCATCGCTTGCGATGCGCTGTTCTCCACCAAAAAAAGCAGCCCGAA
>JAZRVW010000023.1:0-12141 GCA_045599385.1 Oscillospiraceae bacterium
TTTCCTTAAGCCTTAAATCCATTATGGACACCTCCGTTTTGTATGTCTGCTAAAATATTAACACTAAATACTGTGGATTTCAAGCAAAATGTTCGCCTGTGTACAACAAAATGCGAAGATGTCCACACGGAACGCACATTAGAACATGCCGGGAATACCATCTACGTAAATCCGCATTTCCTCCTTGGAATTAATGTCCTTTGTGCCGTCGATTACCGCCTGCTGCTGCTTTTCTGTTAAAGCGGAAAAGCTGTTATAGGCGGTCGGATTCTGCAGCAGAGCCATTCCCAATCCCATGGGTATATCGGCTCCGTATTTTTTGTCCATAATTATCACCTCAGATATATTATCCTCCGTGATTAAAAAATTAAACGGTGCATTTTGGGCGGCGCTCGCCCATTGATGCACCGTTAAAATTATGCGAGTTCCTTGAAGCAGACGGAAGCCGGCTGACCGTTGACGGTCCACTGTCCCATTGTATCCTTTGCAATGGAAAGAACTCCGCTTACTCCTGCGGCTGTTGAAACCTTAACATAGCTTGAGCCGTCGGTTGCTTTGAGCTGCAGCGCTGTGTTGGCGGGAATTGAGGTTCCGTCCTTGAGTGCCATGGCAACGGTTGTTGTGACGGTTTCGTCGCCATCAAAGATATATTCAAAGCCGTTCATAACAGCAAGGCAATTTGCTGATAAATCGTAGTAATAGGCAACGTTTGCGGAATGATGTCCGAGAACATCAAGCTCCGCAAGAGCAAACAGACGGTTGCCGTTAAATTCGTTTACTGCGCCGGGAATTGCTTCACCAGCGACTGCAAGCTTTTCGCTGAAGAGATAGCAGTAAGTGACTGATTCGCCGCTTTCAAGCTTGCCGCTGAGGTAAAGCTCCATCATGCCGTCGCCGTTGAGGTCATACAGACGAAGAACGGCATCGGATTTAATTTCCGTTGCGGCGGATTCGCTATCGACTGCAAGGGAAACGGCGTCACCGCTCTGAAGCTTGATGCTTTCCTCGGCGCCGTCACCGTTGAGGTCATAGCTGATTGAACCGTTTACAACAATGCCTTCGTTGCCGCCTTCAAGGTCCATAATAAGCAGACCGCTGTTTGCGGTATCGGCGGAAACAAGAAGCTTTCTCACGGTGCCGTCGGGGCAGGTGAAGCTTACAATAAGGTCAGGGGAGCTCTCGGCAGGGGCGCGGTTTATTGCAATTGCGGCACCGCGCATCATATCGCTGCAGAAAATAATCTGACGGTCAAGTGTGAAGCTTCCTGTGTCGGCGTTGTATTTGCCGGTATATACGTTAATGTCGTAAACATTGCCTGCGGCGGTCATTACCATGGAATTGATGCTTGTGTCGGGTGAGTCGCCGATAAGATTCAGCGCAGAAATATCAATATTCTTTGAAAGCTGCAGTGCTATGTTGCCGTAGTCACCTTCGAGCTCTGCGGGGAAATAATCCTCCTTCAGCACGTCGGTGAGGTCTTCATAAGGAATAACAAACTCGTAGAAGTTTGTGGAAATATCACCGGGATTTGCGGCGATGACAAGACCTTCGGAGCTGAAGTACCAGTGCCCGTCGGAAATGAGGGCGCGGATATTGTCGGTGTAGCCTTCAACGAAAATCATGCTTTCGGTGAGGAAACGTTCTTCCTCGGTGGTGGCTACCAGCACACGCTCGGCACAGTAATCGGTGAATTTATCTGCATCGACCGCAATATCGCTGATGCTGAGCTCTGCACCGGTCTGGGAGTTAAAGTTATGGGTAACGATGGACAGCTCTGTTATGCTTCCGTGATTGGTGCGGTCTGCCATACGGAAGGAGAGCACAGCGCTGTCGCCGCGCATTACGCGTACTGTTCTGTTCATGCTGAAGGGTTCAAGGGCGGGAGTTGCGCCATCCTCAATGCCTTTTTCGTAGGCTTCCTTGCTTGCGTTGTACTGCTCACCGCAGAAGGTGTCATTATATGCGCCGATTGCTGTGTTTATGGCTTTGGCGGCATCGGGGCGTGCAGGCATGGAGACCGATGCGGACATGACGGAAACATCGGCAGAGGGGGAAGCATCGGTATAGCTTACAAATATATCGCCGCCGCTGGTAAACGCCTGACCCTCGTAGAGTATATGATGGTCTTCGGTAATGACAAGGTTGTACTTAGCCATGTTGGAGAAGTCATCTTTGAAGGAGCCTTCTGCAATGATGTCAAGGTTTTCATCAAAGGCGCAGACGGTGTATTTGATTTCTGCAGGGTCTTTGCCCTCTGCTGCATCGCCGGCAAAGTCAAAATGAAGCACTGTGCCCTGTTCAAGCGGGCTTTCGCCATCGGCATTGGTGCTGGACTCGGAACCGCTGTCCGTTGCACACGAAACAGTATAGACGTCATCTGCTTCTACGGTAATGAAAATTCCGCAGTCGCGCTCCTTTTCGTCACCGTCGCCGGAGCCGCAGGCGCAGAGAGTGAATATCATTGCAATCGCAAGTATTGCGGCAAATAATTTGCGCATAATAAAACCTCCTGAGAGTTTTTATACAATTTTACATTTGCAAATTATAACATACATACTGTTTAAATTCCATAGTTTGTGAAAAAAGTTTACATAATTGTAAAAAAGGCTCACACGCGGTAGCGTGTGAGCCTTTGGAAAAATTTATCAGTGCTTTCCGTGGTCGGGGTAGTGAATGTGGAGCAGCTCGTGAGCTCTGCCGTTAAGCAGCTTGTAAACGCTGTCAAGAGCGGGGTTCTGCTCGGAGGACTTGAGCTGGCACTCTTCGTCGGCAGCAAACAGACCGTCGTTGCGTTCTGCCTTGCGGGCGTTGCACGCAGGAGGCTGACCGCCGCCGCCGATGCAGCCGTTGGGGCAGGCCATAACCTCGATAAAGTGGAAGAACTCTTCGCCCTTTTCGACCTTCTCGATAAGCTTGTCGGCATTGCCGAGACCGCTTACAACCGCAATCTTAAGAGTTACATCGCCTGCGGTTACTTCAAACGCCTTGATGCCGTCAAGACCGCGGACACCGCATTCAGCAACCTTAGCGACTGCTTCGTCTGTGATTGCACCGATGACGTGGCGGATAACCGCCTCGGTAACGCCGCCGGTTACACCAAAGATGACACCTGCGCCGGTGTAGGGAGCAAAGGGCTCATCGGGAGCGGTGTCGGGGAGATTTACAAAGTCAATGCCGGCTTCCTTAATCATGCGCACCAGTTCCTGAGAGGTAATGACAAGGTC
Source organism: Oscillospiraceae bacterium (assembly GCA_045599385.1). Lineage (GTDB taxonomy): Bacteria > Bacillota > Clostridia > Oscillospirales > Oscillospiraceae > F23-B02. Next base: position 3,225 of record JAZRVW010000023.1, read on the forward strand.
AATCAGACGCTCGCCGTCCTTCTCCAGCTCGGGACGCTTTGCCTCAGCCTTCTTTGCGGTGCAGGGCATTGCGGCAACAGAGAAGATTTCCTCGTCCTCGTCTGCAAACTGCTGACGGATAAGTGCGCCGAACATTTCCATGGGTGAACCGCAGGTGGAAACCTGAGGCATCAGATGGGGGTGCTTGTTCTCAACGTGCTTAATCCAGCCGGGGCAGCAGGAGGTGAACATGGGGAGCTTTGCGCCGGTTTTGAGCTTCTCAAGGAACTCTGCTGACTCTTCCATAATGGTTAGGTCAGCGGTGAGGGAGGTATCGAATACATAGTCAACACCCATGCGCTTGAGTGCGGTTGTAATCTTGCCCATTACGGGAACGGTTGCGGGGATTCCGAACTCTTCGCCGACACCGACACGGACTGCGGGAGCAACCTGAACGGCGACCTTCTTGCCGCTGTCATGGATTGCCTTCCACATCTGAGAAACCTCGTTCTTTACGGTGATGGCACCTGTGGGGCAGACTGCCGCGCACTGACCGCAGCCGACACAGTTGGTGTCCTTGAGTTTCAGACCGAAGCCGCAGCCTACATAGGTTTCAAAGCCGCGGTTGGCAAAGTCGATGGCGTGGATATTCTGAATTTCGGAGCAGACTCTTACGCATTTGCCGCAGAGAATGCACTTGGAGGGGTCACGAACGATAGAGGGTGAGGAGTCGTCGATGGGCAGCTTGCAGTAGTTGTTTGCAAAGCGGACTTCATGTACGCCGTAACGGTTTGCGTACTCCTGCAGCTTGCACTTGCCGGACTTGTCGCAGGTGGCACATTCGTTTCTGTGGCTTGCCAGCAGAAGCTCAATGATGCTCTGGCGGTATTTTCTTACCTTTGCCGTGTTGGTCTTGATGACCATGCCGTCCTTGGGAATGATGGTGCATGCAGCTTCGATGCCGCCGCGATCATTTTCAACAACGCAGAGACGGCAGCCGCCGTAGATGGAGAGGTTTTCGCAGTAGCAGAGATTGGGGATATCAATGCCGTTTGCCTTTGCAACTTCAAGAACGTTGCGGGCATTTTCAAATTCACAGCTGATGCCGTCAATAAACATAGTCTTCATCTGCTTATACCTCCTTGATAGCCTGCTTGGGACAGCCTACTTTACATACGCGGCACTTGATGCACTTCGAATTGTCGATGCTGTGCGGACGTCTCAGCATGCCGGTAATAGCGCCGGTGGGGCAGTCGCGGGCGCACTTGGTGCAGCCGATGCACTTGGTGGGGTCAACCCACAGCTTGCACAGAGCCTTACATACGCCGGCGGGGCACTTGCCGTTGACATGGGCGACGTACTCGTCCTTGAAGTATTTAAGGGTACTCATTACGGGATTAGTGGCGTTCTTGCCCAGACCGCAGAGTGAGCAGGCTTTAACAACGCCGGCAAGCTCCTGAAGCATATCAATGTCTTCCATGCTGCCTTCGCCCCTGGTGAGACGCTCAAGAATTGAAAGAATGTTGGGGATACCCTCGCGGCAGGCGGTGCATTTGCCGCAGGATTCCTTCTTGGAGAAGTCGGTGAAGAAGCGTGCAATCTCGACCATGCAGGTATCGTTGCCCATGACAACCAGACCGCCGGAGCCGATGATAGCGCCGATTTTCTTTGTGGAGTCGAAGTCCAGAGGAATGTCGAGCTGGTCAGTAGTAAGGCAGCAGCCTGCGGGACCGCCTACCTGAACGGCCTTGAACTCGCCGTCCTTAACGCCGCCGCCGATTTCAAAGACTATTTCTCTGAGGGTGGTGCCCATGGGAACTTCGATAAGACCGGTGTTCTTGATATTACCTGCAAGTGAGAATACCTTTGTACCCGTATTACCCTCACTGCCGATGCCTGAGTACCACTCGGCACCGTTGAGAATGATTTCGGGAACGTTTGCAAAGGTTTCAACGTTGTTCAGCGAGGTGGGAACGTCAAACAGACCCTTATCAACACTTCTGGGGGGCTTGGTTCTGGGCATGCCGCGGTTGCCTTCGATGGAGGCCTGCATTGCGGAGCCTTCGCCGCAGACGAATGCGCCTGCGCCCTTTACGATGCGGAGATGGAAGCTCTTGTCGGAGCCGAGAATGTTGTCACCCAGCAGACCGTATTCGGTTGCTGACTTGATTGCCATGCCCAGTCTCTTGACAGCCAGAGGATACTCGGCACGGACATAGATAACGCCCTGCTCGGCACCGCAGGCGATACCTGCGATAATCATACCCTCAATCATCTTGTGGGGGTCGCCTTCCATGACGGAGCAGTCCATGAATGCACCGGGGTCGCCCTCGTCACCGTTGCAGACGATGTACTTGAGAGGTGCTTCCTTATGGGCAGCGACCTGAGACCACTTTTTACCTGCGGGGAAGCCTGCGCCGCCGCGGCCGCGGAGACCGGAGGCGGTGACCTCTGCAATGATTTCGTCGGGAGTCATATCAAATATTGCCTTTTCAACGGCTGAGTAGCCGCCGACTGCAAGGTACTCCTCGATAGACTCAGAATCAATGTGACCGCAGTTGTTAAGCACTATTCTGGTCTGCTTCTTGTAGAAGGGGATATCCTCCTGCTTCTCGTATGCAGTACCGTCGGAGGTGTGGTAAACCAGCTTGTCGATGACTTCACCGCCAATGATGGTCTGATCGATGATGTCAGCGCAATCCTCGGGTTTAACTCTGGTGTAGAGAATGCCTTCCGGTTCAATGCGGATCAGGGGTGCCAGCTCGCAGATGCCGTGGCAGCCGCAGGTTTTGACACCAACAAGCTCACTGTGGTCAACATGACCGTCCAGAGAAACCTGAATGTTCAGTCCGCGGTTCTTCATTTCCTTTACGAGCTCTTCATAGATTTTTGCGGAGCCGCTGGCGGTACAGCCGGAGCCGCCGCAGACAAGAATTTTCTTGCTCTGAGCGTCAAGAAGCTGCTTGAAATCGCTGCGGACCTGGACGAGTTCTTCACGGTTGGTCAGTTTCATACTCCTTCAGCCTCCTTTAATTCAGAGATGAGTCTGCGTGCTTTTTCGGGAGTCATTGCGGGGTGAACAATGTCATTGACGGTGCAGACGGGAGCAAGACCGCAGGCACCGAGACAGGCGACACGTTCAATTGTGAACAGTCCGTCGGCGGATATGTGGTCCTTGGGGGTAAGTCCGGTGGCATCGTAAAGAGCCTCCTGAACATCGTCGGACTTGCGCACGTGACATGCGGTACCATTGCAGCACTTGATTATGTACTTGCCCTTTTCGGTAAGGGAGAAGTTTTCATAGAAAGTGGCAACACCGTACAGAGCAGCGGCTGAGATTCCCAGCTTATCGGCAACGTAGCGCAGAGACTCTTCGGGAAGGTAGCGATACTCTCCCTGAATTGCCTGCATTATGGCGATAGAGGAACTCTTGTCGTAATGGTTCTGTTCCAGCACGGAATCAATGAATCCGTAGTCTACTTTTGTCATTTATTTCATCCTTTCCTTGAGCAAATTTGCGAAAATAATATTTGCTTAATTATAAGTTAATCACTATTTTTTTTTCATGTAAAGTATTGTTAAGCGTTTAACAAACGAGGCAAAATGCCAATTATTTGACCAACCATACACACCGTGTTTCAATGCATATAAAATACAAAAAATCTTTGTGTAATATATCAGAATGTGGCTAAATAAATAGTGCAGATTATACAAATTGAGATTAAAATGTCAAGCTTTGACAAAATATTATTTTTTAATATTTTTCTTGAAAAAACTAGCGAAAGTGATATTATAACAATATAAATGTCTCAACTGAGACAAATGGGAGAATGAAAAATGAACAAAGCGTTCAGTATTGCGGATTTCAACATGATTATGAGAACGGAGCTCTTCCGAGGAACCGCACAGGGCTTGCTGCAGAGAATCCTGAACGTTTCGGGCTATGAGCTTGAGCTGTATCAGAAGGACAATGTGGTTTACAGCCCGACGGATTTTAAACGCAGTCTGGGAATAATACTTGAGGGGCAGCTCAGAGTTACCAAGGAGAATGCTGAGGGCAGGGATATTGTCATGAGTACTCTGCATAAGGGCTCAATGTTCGGCGCTGCGGCGCTGTTTAACGGCGAGCATGAGTATCAGACCAGAATTACAGCCGTTGAGGATTGCCGCATTATTTTCTTTTCTCAGAAAGTCATAATGCGCCTTATTGAGCGAGAACCGAAAATTGCCGAAAATTACATCAGATATCTGTCTGAAAGAATTGTATTTCTGAATAAGAAAATTTATTTTCTTACCTCAGGAACGGCGGAACAGCGAGTGTCAAGCTTCCTGCTTAATAATCTTTCCGAATATGACGATACAAAGCTGCCCATGTCCATGACGGAAATTGCCTCGTCTCTGAATATTTCCCGTGCATCTTTTTACCGGGCTCTTGACTCGATTACGGACAGCGGCGCGGTTGTGAAAAACGGAAAACTGCTGCGTATTGCAGATATAGATAAACTGTGTGAATTTATTGTGTAATTAATATATGGAGATAAGAACAATGAAAAAGCTTGCCTGTGTTTTGCTGTCGGTGTGCATTCTGCTCTGCGGCTGTACAGCGACCCCTGAAAACGAAGAAGTAAATGTAATCCGTATCGGTGGACTGACCGGCCCTACCTCTATGGGCATGGTAAAGCTTATGGAAAATTCGGACGAGTATGAATTTACGCTTTCCGCCGACCCTGCGGCCTTTGTGAGCGGCCTTGCAAAAGGCGAAATCGATATTGCCGCAGTACCTGCAAACCTCGCATCTGTTATTTACAACAATACAGACGGCGGCGTGAAGGTGCTTGCGGTCAACACCCTGGGTGTGCTTTATATTGTTGAGCGCGGCAACGGTGTACAGAATCTTGCAGACCTTAATGGAAAGACGATTTACGCAACAGGCGCAGGGGCAGCGCCTGAATATGCCCTCCGCTATCTGCTGAAGGAAAACGGCATTAACCCCGACAAAGATATCACGGTGCAGTGGTGTGCTGACACCACAGAGGCGCTTTCCTACATTGCGAATGATGAAAATGCCGTGGCAATGCTTCCGCAGCCCTTTGTGACCGCGGCGCAGATGCAGGTGAGCGATTTGCGCATCGCAATTGACCTCAATGCCGAGTGGGAAAAACTGAGCAGCGGCTCAGCAATGCTCACTGGCGTTCTTGTCGTCCGCACGGATTTTGCGGAAAAAAATCCTCAGGCCCTTGAAAAATTCATGGAGGAATATGAAGCCTCCGTTGATTTTGTCCTGAACAACACCGAAGAGGCGGCGGAGCTTATCGGACAGTTTGAAATCGTAAAGGCGCCCATCGCCCTCAATGCTCTGCCTTACTGCAATATTACCTTCATTGCGGGCACCGATATGAAAACCGCCATGGAAGGCTACCTCAATGTGCTTTTTGAAATGAACCCTGCCGCAGTAGGCGGTAAGCTTCCCGAAAGTGATTTTTACTATGGAGCGTAAAAAACAGACTGCAAACAGAATAATTGCCGTATTATTTGCCCTGCTTCTGTGGCAGATTGCCGCAATGTGCATTGACAGTAAAATACTGCTGGTTTCTCCGATTGCTGTGATTAAGCGGCTTTTTACCATCTGGCAGGTGGAAAATTTCTGGAGAACAATATGGTTCAGCTTTTACCACATTGCAGGAGGCTTCCTGATTGCGCTTGTGCTCGGTGCTGTGCTTGCGGCACTGGCGGGAAGATTTCCGCTTGTGGAAACACTTCTGTGGCCCTTTATGGTGACGGTTAAAACCGTACCCGTGGCCTCATTTGTGATCATCTGCCTTATATGGCTTTCTGCACAGAACCTTGCGGTCTTCATATCCTTCCTCATCGTTCTGCCTGTTGTGTACGGCAATGTTTTGCAGGGAATCAGGAGCGAGGACAGAAATATGCTGGAGGTGGGCAGTGTTTTCCGTATGCCGTTTGCAAGGAGGCTTGCCTGCATACATCTTCCGCAGCTTAAGCCCTTTATCATGTCCGCGTGCTCAACTGCGCTGGGCATGGCGTGGAAGGCAGGCGTTGCCGCGGAAATTATCGGCATTCCCGACGGAAGCATAGGCAAACAGCTTTACTATGCGAAAACATATATCGACACCGATGACCTGCTGTGCTGGACACTTATTATCGTTTTAATCAGCGTGCTGTTTGAAAAGCTTTTCATGTGGCTGCTTAAATGCGGTTATCACAGATTGGAGCGCGGATAATGGAAATTAAAAATATATCCAAAAGCTACGGCGATAAGGCGATTCTCAGTAATGTGAGCGCGATAATCCCCAAAGGTGAGGCTACTGTGATTTACGGAGCCTCGGGAATAGGAAAGACAACACTGCTGCGCATACTTATGGGGATTGAAAAGCAGGACAGCGGTGAAATATCAGGCGCGGACAGTAAAATATCCGCAGTGTTTCAGGAGGACAGACTCCCGCTTGAATTTTCCGCAGAGAGATGTGTCGGCATGGTATTGCCAAAAAGCGTTTCAAAGTCTGAAATTCGAGGACACCTTTCCGAGCTGGGCCTTGCGGAGCATATTAAAAAGCCTGCAGGTGAGATGTCGGGAGGAATGAAGCGCCGTGTTGCGATATGCCGTGCGGTGCTTGCCGATGCGGACACGATATACATGGACGAGCCCTTTACGGGACTTGACCGCGATACGAAGATAATGGTAATAGAATATATAAAAAAGTACTGCGCGGGCAAAACTCTTGTCATCGTGAGCCATGCACCCGAGGACGCAGAACTGCTGAATGCAAAAGAAATCAGGATTTAGAAATTCTAAATCCTGATTTTGAAACTGACAAAAAACAATACAAACAGCAAAAAAGACAATAGAGTAGCGGGGGAGCTTGAGGGGGCAAGACCCACCTCAATCGGATAGCCGACAAGATAAAAAGCCTTGATTTTCAAGGTTTTTTATCATAAAACGAGCAGGAGACCTCCTGCTCGTTTTTGGCGGCTTTTCGGCGCAGTCAAAAAAGTCTATAGACTTTTTTGACAAGCTGGAAATCAGGATTTAGAAATTCTAAATCCTGATTTTCATTTTCTGAATTAAGCCGATTATTTGTCCTGAAATAAAAACCGTCAGTAGCGAAAAAACGATTTTGCCAAAAGGAATGTATGTAAGAGAAAGAGCGAGGACAGTAAGGTCGGAGATGAGATATACCCACTGAATTTCGATTTTGAACCTGGCCGTCATTGCCATGGCAAGAGCATCGTCACCTGTTGGTGCGGCGCCTGCCTTTACGGCAATGCCTACGCCGATACCCACAAACAGCGCGCCGATAATGGCGGCGAGCAGGGGATAGTCGGCAATTTCGCGAAAAAGCGGCGGGAACAGCTCAAACAGAGCGTAAAAGATAGAAAAGCCGAGTGCCGCAACGGCGGAGTAGGCGATGAAATCCTTGCCCAGTACCTTGTAGCCGATGAAATAGCACAGAGCATTGAGCATGAGCCCCGAAACAGAGGGGGAGAGACCGAAGCAGTTGTGCAGCAGCAGAGTAAGTCCGAGAACGCCGCCCTCGGTAACTCCCGAAAAGGAGTGGACGTTGTATAGCCCGAAGGCGAGAATTGCGCTGCCTAAAAGCGCGATTATGCAGTTTTTGAGCTTAAGGGATTCTAACATGATTATCTCCGATACTTTGCTACCTCTATGATAGCAAATTTCCTCCGTACAGTCAAACCGCCTCTGTTGCAAAATTCGGGTTTTGCTGTTACTATAATCGTGAGGTGGTGCTGATGAAAACAGCGCTAAAAGTAATCGGCTGGATAGCTCTGATATTAGTCGTCCTTGCTCTGCTCCTGCTCGGAGCACTCAGAGTTATTTTTTCGTACGGTAATCTTTCGGAAAATGAGATAATTGCCCTTGTGGAAGAAAACGAGCAGCTCTTGAGGGATGCTTCTGCGGAGCTTCAAAATTCGGGTTATTCGGGAATAATAGATGAGGAAAACGTTTCCGAATTCAGCGATACAGTTGCCAAATCCCTTGATATCAAAGGGATAATGTTCATTCGTGTGCATGAAAACGGCGTGGTCGAGTTCAACTGCGGCGGCAGTGGCTTCGGTTCCGAAACTGAATACTACGGGTTTTATTATTCAACCGCCGCCGAACCGGAAAACATCATTTCCCCTGAGCCGCTGACGCAGAGAGGAAAAGACCGCTGGGTCTGGCATGAGGACGGCGGAGATAACGCCATGCAAGCTGAGAAAATATTTGATGATTTCTATTACTACATCTCATCGTTTTAATAAAAAAGCACCGCAAAAGCGGTGCTTTTAAATTTTTTATCAGTTTTTGAGACTCTGCATGGGAGCGGGGATTCGTCCGCCGCGGTGAATAAACTCCGCAGAGGAGAAGGGGTGAACCTCCTGAACGGGAGCGCTGCCCAAAAGTCCGCCCATTTCCATGCGGTCGCCAACCTTGCCATTGGGAACGGGGATAATTCGCACGGCGGTGGTCTTGTTGTTCACCATGCCTATGGCGGCTTCATCGGCGATAATTGCGGAGATGGTTTCCGCACTTGTTTCGCCCGGAATGGCAATCATGTCAAGTCCGACGGAGCAGACGCAGGTCATGGCCTCCAGCTTGTCAATGGAAAGAGCACCTGCCTCTGCCGCGGCAATCATACCCTCGTCCTCGCTGACAGGGATAAATGCACCCGAAAGTCCGCCCACGGAGGAGGACGCCATTATGCCGCCCTTTTTGACAGCATCGTTGAGGAGCGCCAGCGCCGCGGTGGTGCCGTGGGTGCCGCAGACCTCAAGGCCCATTTCCTCAAGAATCCTTGCCACGCTGTCACCCTGAGGGGGAGTAGGGGCAAGGGAGAGGTCAACTATGCCGAAGGGAGTATCCAGGCGGCGCGACGCCTGCTGCGCAACAAGCTGTCCCATGCGCGTGACCTGAAAC
>JAZRVW010000024.1:0-37619 GCA_045599385.1 Oscillospiraceae bacterium
ATGCTGCCGTCTTCTATGTAAGGCTTAATGTCGCTTTCCTTCAGTGCGCCGATGGAGGAGTCAAAGCCGCCCAGCAGAGTGAAGCTGCTCTCGGGGTGGTTTTTCTTTACCTGCCTTGCCGCCTCACAGAATTCCATAACGCCCTTTTCCTTTATGATTCTGCCAACCATTAAGAATGAAGCTTTCTCGGGCAGCGGTGTTCTTTTAAAGCGCTCCATATTGACACCCGAGCCGCTTACAAGCTCGGTTTTTGAGCGGGGCAGATAGTTCTGCTCCACAAGCTCGTTTATATCGTCGCCGTTCTGGAAGATGACCTTGTCACAGGCCTTGAAGGCTCGTGAGTATAGCATTTTGGTAATAAGACGGATAATCTTCGTCTTGAGGCTGTTGGAGGTGTAAACTCTGCCCAGTCCCGTTACCATGGCGTAGATGTGCTTTACCTTTGCCCGCTTTGCCGCCATGCTGCCGTAGACAACGGGCTTTATGGTGTAGGCAAAAACCATGTCGGGCTTCTTTTCCTTCATGACCTTCACAAGCTGGCGGTAATAGGCAATGTCACCCTTGATGCTGGTGTTGTCCTTGACGAAGGGCACCTCGATGAATTCCTTAACGCCCAGCGCCATGACGTCCTCAACAAAATCTTTGTTGGGGCCCGTCACCATGACCTCGTGTCCCTGCGCGATCATGTCTTTCACAAGGTCGCCGCGGAAATTGAAAACTGTTTTATTTTTCGGTGAAACAATAAGTATTCTCATAATATCTCAATCTTTTATCTTCTCAAATTCTTCCTTTAGCCCATGCCCGTTCGGTGCCTGGATCAGACTCAAACCCGGATGGGCATTTGCTTCAACGATAGCCGGTCCGGTTTGTGTTACTGCCACGTCCCAGCCCACAAGATACACATCGGGAACAAGCTTGCCAGCTTCTTCGACCATAGCCTTGCACTTTTCCCAATAAGGAATTTTAAATCCGGGAATTACGGCTCCCGTTGTGGGATGTTTTATAAACCTTTCGCGCGTTGAGTCTTTCATCGCAGAGCATACTATTATTCCGCTTGAAACATCAACTTCCGTATATATCCCACCCGAGTGACCGTTATCAACCGCTGCATTACCAACACCCATTCTGAGCGCCGCGCCTATGCACTTGCCCTTTACGGTTACAATGCGGATCGTATTGACCGCATTCGGGTACATTCTGTTAAGCTCGTCATGCTGAATAATTAATTCTTCACTGATTATTTCATTATCAACAGCATATCGTCTGAATTCTTCGCCTGACTTGAATCTTTCATGCAGATCGACAATTTCAATGCCGTGACCGCCCGAGCCGAACTGCGGCTTCAAAATACATTTTGCGTGTTTCGCATAGAACTCCGCATAATGCTCTTCCGAATTATTGAATTCAACGCCGCACCAGTCACGCCCCACGTATTCCTTGAAATGATGCAGGGTGCGTTCTTTGTTGTTGATGATATCCTTCTGGACCTTATCTGTATGGGCCTTGGCAAAATTATCTTCGTATGTATCTGTTACAAACGCCTTTTTTCCCTTGGGTTTCAGGTTGCGGAAGTTATATAGAAAATAATCCTCACCGCTGCATCCGTAGATCATGGCGCACAGCAGATAATCCGCAAAAACGGACAGCTTCGATGCTCCGTATTCCTTTGAATACTCGCAGGCATACGCCCAGATCCTTTTGAACATATAGCGAACGTTCGGAAGCTTTCCGCTCTTTATTCTTTTCAGTACGTTAAATATTTTCACGGTCGTTCAGACCTTCTTTCTGATCTCTCTTATGCGGTCATAGACACCGATCTGGGCAGAGCCCTGAACAAGAAAGTGTCCGGGGTTCTCATTTACCTCAATAATCGCAATGTCATCTTCAAGTATCGCAACATCCCAGCCCAGATACGGCAGCTCGGGTATCCGCTTTGCCGCCGCTGTGACTTTTTCAAGTAGTACGCTCCAGTTCGGAATCTGGACGCCCACCAGGTCTTCATTGGTAGTCGGGTGTTTATAATACTTTTTAATGTTCCCGTCAAGGAACGGAACGTTGGTCATTCCCGTTTTGACGTCAATGTTTCCGTTAAGTCCTGCGGCGTGGAGGTTGTCAACTATTGCAGTGCCTGTGCCGAGCTTCAGCACGCAAAGCAGAATTTCTCCTCTGTATGTCAGCACTCTCACGCTGTTTACGCAGCCCGGGTTGAGCTTTGATAGAACGCTGCTCTGAACGATTGCTTCCTCGGCAATGTAATTTCTGAGCAGCTCCATGCTTCGTCCGCTTTTTTCAAACTCATCCTTTGTAAGCATGAATATGCCCTTGCCCCATATTCCTCCGAGGGGTTTCATAAAGGCTTTCCCGTTGTGCTTGTCAAGGAACAGCGCAAACTCATCTGCGGAGGCTGTTTTCAATTCCATCCAGTCTCTGTTCAGGAAGTCGGAAAACCGCTTGTTGAATACGTCTTTTTCCACAAGGGCATAGGCGTTTTTTCCGTTTTCCTTAATGAGCTTCCTGCTGCGGCGGAAGGTGATAAATTTATCGCGTTCCTTCCAGCTTTTTTCATAAAACCTGTACTGGTAATAGTCGTCCGGAGCAGCGCCGAGGAAAATTCCGCAAAAGATGTAATCTATCCACGCTCTTACATATCGTCCGCCGTTAAACCTTTTGGTATTTTCATTAAATCCCCTGATCCTGCACAGCACCAGGTCCCATAATTCTTTCAGTCTTTTCAATCTCATTTTATTATCTCCTGCAATTATCAAAGCGGAAACTTTGAGTGCAGCACCCAGTACAGATTTTCAAACTGTGCCCTTCTGTCCGTGTGCTTGAGATTTGTTATGGAAATTCCCGTTTCGTCAATAACGGGGTTCATTTTCTTTCTGATAAGCCCATACAGTCTGTCGCTTACGCGGTCTTCAATGGGCGCGCTGAGCAGAAGGGTCAGAAGGACGCGGTTATTATAGGGAATGGTGATATCCGCGGCATAGCGGTGCTCGCCCGTGATGACAAGTCCGTTCCATGCAGGCACGCGAAATTCCCAGAAGAACTGTTCAAACCACGGTATCGGATTTTTCTCCGCCTGCTGATAATATTCATCGATGAACTTCTCAAAGACTTTATCCGTATCGGCAACGAGCTTGCGGTCGTGGAGGAAAAACTTATACATGGTGGTACACGCTCTTCCCGAGGGCTTCTCGGGAAAATCGGTGCGCCCGTGAAAGCGCTTGGAGAAATATGCTCTGCCGATTTCCGATGCCCAGGATTTAACCTCAATGTCGAAATCGGATATCTTGTCAAGGGCTATACGCTTGCGAATATCGTTGGCATGGGAATCCAGCAGATCGCCGCGGTTCCAGCGGAGGATTTTTGCCACCACATCGTAATGGTCTTCTTCCTCAACTTCCTGCGGAATCTGGTAGACCTTGTGCTCAACGCCTACCGCATTGCATATGGTTTCCGCCGCTTCGCAGTCAACCCGCTCATCCTCGGCTGAGTTATAGCTGTAATAGCTGAATTTATCATAAAGTCCGTTGGTGCAGGCAAGCGTTGTCCTGCTGTCACAGCCGCCGGTGAGGGATATTGCAGGGCTGCTCCACTTTTCCGAAATAAGCCGCATGGAGTTATGCAGAATGCGTGCGCATTCGTCTGCCAGCTCTTCCATGCTCTTCTTTTCCCCGTAGGGCGCAAAGAATCTGCGGCTTGTGAACTCGCCGTTTTCATAGCTGCAGCAGAAGTTCGGAGTCACCCGCTTCAGCTCACAGAACTGTGTCAGGTCGCCGGGCAGGGAATTTCCGAGCAGGCGGAAAAACTTATAATTAATCAGACGCTTAACATAAGGGTCAAATTCAAGGTCAAGCAGCTCGCCGATAAGTCTGGTGTGAGAGGTAACATAGAATTTTCCGTCCTTTGCCGTATAGAAGGTCGTCTGCATACCCGAGGCGTCATCGATAATATTAATGCGCTCACCGTCTGACCAGAGGAATGTGAACACACCCGTCAGCTCGTTGAAATACTTCCAGAAGTCTCTCTCGTTTCTTTCCGCAAGCTCAAGGCAGGCAGTGAGTATTTCGTCCTCACCGGCCACCATTGAAACGGGGTTGTAGGCATGGCCCACAATGCACATCGTCACGCCGCCTCGTTCCTGCACATACACATTCTGCAGCGGGTGAACCAGCAGGGTCTTGCCGCCGAGGCTCATTTTCTTCCATGCGGAATAAAACGGATACTGTCTGTCGTCGATCTCCGCATCGGTGAACAGGAAACCGCGTATATATAGTTTTTCACGATATTGAGGATACTCCTCAAGCAATTCTTTTAATGTGTCCATTTTCTCTCGTCACTATCTGTCAATTATTGATATTCATTTCCTCAATAATGCTCTCAAGCTCTTCTCTGAAGCCTTTTTTCAATGCGATCTGATGGCCGAACTGGGCGCTGGAATTTGCTTCTACCAGCACGCAGCCTTTGTCCGTCAGGGCAATATCCCAGCCGGTATATCTGTTGTCCGGCACCACCTGAGCAAGCTTTTTTGCAAATTCCTTTATTTCCTCCCAGTGCGGAACTTTATAGCCGACAAGCTGAACGCCCGAATCAGGATGGACCACATAGCTGTTTTTGCTTTCGTCCACCGCAGAATAAATAATTCCGGTTTCTTCATCGATCAGCGCAAGAATTCCGCCGGCTCCAGCATTGTCAACTATGCTTCCGTTCTGTCCTATGCGCAGCCTCGGATATCTGATCTCCGTTCTGTCGTCAAACCGGTATGTAGGAATTCTGAACGTGTTCACGGAAGACGGGTTCAGCTTTGCCATTTCGTCAGTCTGGACAATGATCTCTTCAGCAACAAAGCTTATCCAATAGTCATCAACAAAAAGCTCCGAATGCAATTCATCTGATGAGGCATAGTCATTTACATCGTAAATATTAATACCGCTGCCCATGGAGCCTTCCTGCGGCTTTGCCATAAATCTGGGGTGCTTTGCAGTAAATTCCGCAAACACCTTTTTCCCTTCATCGTCGTCGGTAACAACGCAGACGTCGCGGCCGTAGAACTCCCCGAACCTGCGGTATGTTTCGATCTTGTCTTCAAAAATCGATTTGTTTTCAGGACGGTTCATTCTGTCGGACGCACTTATATGGTCTTCATCGGCAACATATGAGCGTTTGCCCTTTGCGTTGAGCTTATCAAGCTCATAAAGGAAGTATTCAGCAGGATCAAAGTGATAAACGACTTTATTCCATACTACCCTGCGCATAAGCCGTCTCTTTTTTGCGGCAGGAATATCGCTGCCCGCAAATTTTTCAACTGTCTCAAGAACGTATTTCTTTCTTGAAAAATACAAAGCCACAAACAGAATCGGCGCAAAAATCACGCAATTTCTGAAAAAGCCGTTTCTTTTTAGTTTTTCGATTATCTTCTTCATCTGATTGCCCCAAGCTTCATCTGACTGATTGTATGTGTTATGAATCTATTAATCACGTATGGGGGAACGGGACCGTTATTCGACCTTCATCTCACGAAGGATTTCTTCCAGCTCTTCTCTGAATCCTTTTTTCAGCGGGATCTGATGAACAAACTGCGCCCACACATTTCCTTCCACCATAACGCAGCCCTTGTCTGTCAGGGCTATATCCCAACCTGTATATCTGTTGTCCGGCACCACCTGAGCAAGCTTTTTCGCAAATTCCTTGACCGTTTCCCAATGCGGAATCCTGTATCCGATCAATTGTTTTCCGGTGTCAGGGTGCATTATATAGCTGTTTCCGTTTTCATCAACCGCGGAAAATATGATTCCGCTTTCTTCATCAATAAGCGAAAAAATGCCGCCGGCACCCGCATTGTCAACAAACGATCCGCCCCGGCCTATTCGTAAAAACGGGTGCCTTATTTCGGTGCGGTCATCAAACCGGTATGTAGGGACCCGCAATGTGTTTGCGGACGACGGATGAAACTGCGCCAGCTCTTCGATCTGCTCTATCCGCTCTTCCATCAGGAAGCTGCCATCATACTTATCCAGCAGCGATGAATACATAGCTTTCTTCGAGCTGTAATCCTCCAGCCTGAACGCCGCCACACCAACTCCGAGATACATATTTGTGGGCTTGGCTACAAACACGGGATGCTTCCGGACAAATTCGGAAAACGCTTCAAAGCCTTCATCAGAAGCTGTTACAAGGCAAACATCACGTCCGTAAAAGTCCTTAAACCGCTTATACGTTTCCATTTTATCCGAAAAAATGTCAGTATTCTCCGGTTTGTTCATCTTCATTGCCCAGCAGACATTATCCTCAATGCTGATATACGCGCGTTTTCCCTTTGGCGAAAGCTTCTCGACGTCATACAAAAAGTATTCATAAAACTCGAAATGATAGACGACCTTATTCCAGATTATTTTCCTCGCCAGCTGTTTTCTTCTGCGCTGCGGCAAATCCGCACCTAAGAATTTGTCAATGGTTGCAAACGCGCTGTTTTTTCGCATCGGATAGTAAATTAGGAAAAACAGAGGTGCCAACAATATGCAGTTTCTCAGGCGGTCTAAATCCTTCAGTTTATAATATAATCTTTTCATCATATTTTCTCACTGTATCTGTGCATTCATTTCAGTCTCTGTAAAACACATCTCGTGTGTAGACCTTTTCCTTCACATCGTCAAGCTCGCGGTCATATCTGTTGGCGATTATCACATCGGCGCTCGCCTTGAATTCATCAAGATTATTTACGACCTTGCTGTTGAAAAACAGCTCTCCGTCATTGAGCGTGGGCTCGTAAACTATAACGGGTATTCCCTTTGCCTTGACGCGCTTCATGACGCCCTGAATGGACGATGACCTGAAGTTATCGGAATTTGACTTCATGGTAAGTCTGTAAACGCCCACGGTCTGCGGGTGCATATCGATGATCGTATCCGCAATGAAGTCTTTTCTCGTGGTGTTGGATTTCACAACCGACTCAATGAGATTCTGAGGAATATCGCGGTAATTCGCCAGAAGCTGTTTTGTGTCCTTGGGCAGACAGTAGCCGCCGTAGCCAAAGGAGGGATTGTTATAGTGCTCTCCGATTCTGGGGTCAAGGCAGACGCCGTCGATTATGGCCTTTGTGTCAAGTCCTCTGGACTGGGCATAGGTGTCCAGCTCGTTGAAATAGCTGACGCGGATTGCAAGATATGTATTTGCAAAAAGCTTCACCGCCTCCGCTTCCGTGGGGTGACAGAGCACAATGGGAACGTCGTCCTTTTCCGCGCAGTCCTTCAGCAGCTCCGCAAACTTTTCCGCCTCGGCTTTTTTGCCGTCGGCGGCACCCACAACAATTCGGCTGGGATAGAGATTGTCGTATAGGGCTCTGCTCTCACGCAGGAATTCGGGGGAAAAGATGATGTTATCTCTTCCGTACTTTTCACACAGGCTCTCGGTATAGCCCACAGGCACCGTGGACTTAATTACGATAAGCGCGTCGGGATTGACCTCCAGCGTTGTTTCAATGGCGTCCTCCACCGCCGTGGTGTTGAAATAGTTGAGCTTCTCATCGTAGTTTGTGGGAGTTGCGATTATCACAATATCGGCGCCGCTGTATGCCGCCTTCTTGTCGGTAGTGGCGGTCAGGTTCAGCTTCTTCTCCGCAAGATACTGTTCGATCTCTTTATCCTGAATGGGCGACCTTCCCGAGTTGATCATATCCACCTTTGCCGGAGTGGTCGATATCGCATATACTTCATATTTCTGCGACAGCAAAACGGCCAGCGACAGTCCTACATATCCGCATCCTGCAACAGCAATTTTCATTATGTATCCTTCTTTCAGTCAGTGCCTTTTGCCCGTTCATGTCCTCATGGGCATAGTTAGACATAATATTACATAGTAAATCTATAATATTATAATACTGCCAATATCGTATGTAAATAGTCGCATTCTGTAAAAAAGCAATAATTTCTCAAAATTTTGGATATAGAGCAAGACTTTAGGTCGATTTTTCTGTCGTTTTGCATCTGTATAATCTGCCCTATACTGCAAACAATAACACGGCAAACATTTTTATGGCACAAGGAGAAAGATATATGAAAGCTACAGGTATTGTCCGAAGAATTGATGACCTCGGCAGAGTTGTAATCCCCAAGGAAATACGCCGCACCATGCGTATCCGTGAGGGCGACCCTCTGGAGATTTTCACCGACCGTGACGGCGAGGTCATCTTCAAGAAATACTCTCCCATGGGAGAGATAACCGATTTTGCCGCACAGATTTGCGACAGCATGCACAAATCCACGGGAAGCATCGCCGCAATCTGCGACCGCGACACCGTTGTTGCCGTTGCAGGCGGCGCAAAGCGTGAGCTTCTGGAAAAGCCCATTTCCTCCGCCCTTGAGGGCATCATGGAAAACCGCGGAATCTTCCGCCACAGCGGCAGCTCAAGCTCACCCGTAAGCGACTCAGAAGACCGCTTCTGCATCTCAATTGCCGCTCCCATTATCTCCGAGGGTGATGTCATGGGCTGCGTGCTTTTCGTTGCGCCCAGAGGCTCGGAAAACGCGCCGGAGCTTGAAACGAAGCTCGCCCAGACCGTTGCTTCTTTCCTCGGCAAGCAGATGGAAACCTGAGAAAACGGCGGCAGAAAATTCTGCCGTCGCTTTTTGCGTTTTAACACCTCTCAAGCTTTTGTTTATGCACCATTACCTTGACATTCAGACACTTTTGGTATATTAGTATATTATCTGGCAATAAATTAACAATATTATATTTGAGAGGAGAATACATAATGAAAGGCAAAAAGCTGCTTGCCATGCTTCTTGCTGTAATGATGCTGGTCCCGCTGTTTGCAGGAGTCGGTACCGCATCTGCAGAGGAAGTCAGCGGCGCTGACTATCCCACCGTTTTTGTCCACGGTCTGCTGGGCTGGGGCGATGAGGATTCCATCAACAAAATCATGCCCTACTGGGGCATGACCGCAGGCAACATGAACTCTTATATGCAGGGTCTCGGCTACAAGACCTATGTTGCATCCGTGGGCCCCGTATCAAGCGCATGGGACCGCTGCTGTGAGCTTTACGCTCAGCTTGCGGGCACCAAGGTCGACTACGGTCAGGCTCACGCAGACAAGTGCTGCGCTCAGTTTGACGAGCTGGGCTATGACCTGCACCATGACCGCTACGGCCGTGACTACACGGGCAAGGCTCTCATTGACGAAAACTGGGGTCCCGTTTATGAAAACGGCAAGGTCGTCGGCTGGTACGATACCAAGGTCAACCTTGTGGGACATTCCTTCGGCGGTCCGACCATAGTTGAATTTCTCCAGCTTCTTGCGGAGGGTGACGAGGCCGAACGCGAATGGGGCAGACAGCAGGCCGCGCTTTACGGCGGTGACTGGCATGACTACATCTCCCCGCTGTTCTGGGGCGACTACAACGGCGAGTACCTCGTAAACTCCCTTACCACTCTTGCGGGCGTTCTCAACGGCACCACCTTCATCTCCGCCTGCGATGACGAAACCGCTTTCCTCACCGACTTCGTTATGATGCTGGGCAACGCTATCGGCGTCACCGACCTTGTTGGTCTTTACGACTTCCAGCTTGAGCACTTCGGTCTCACCAAGACCCCCGGCACCGATGCCAAGGCATACTTCGACTACCTCATGCGCGAGGGATTCATTGCCGCTGACGACCAGGCCTGGTATGACCTGTCCGTTGCGGGCTGCAATGAGCTGAAGCAGGGCTGGGAAACCTATGACAACGTATATTACTTCTCCTACGCAGGCGACAAGACCTACAAGGATCTCTTAGGCAACAATCTGCCCGATCCTGACATGTGGCTGCTGTTCATGCCCTTCTCCACGAAGATTGGCGCATACGTCAACCGCTACGAGTTTGTTGACAATGTTGACGGCACCCGCTGGGGCCACATCGACGATCAGTGGAAGCCCAATGACGGCATGGTAAACACAATTGCCGCGCGTTATCCTCTGGGCGCAGCCCACAAGGATTATGACCCGAACAACATTGAACCGGGCGTATGGAACGTATATCCCGACCAGGATATTGACCATCTCGGCTTCAGCGGCGGCATTCTGAACTCCAAGCCCGTTCAGTGCCGCGAGTTCTACAAGAACCTTATGGAAGACATTGCCGCCACCAAGCCCATAGGCAGTCAGGGCGCCGCAAGGTTTGTTGACGTCAAGGAAGGCAGCGTTTACTATGACGCAGTAGACTGGGCCGTCACAAACGGCGTTACCAAGGGCATTGACGCAATCCACTTTGCACCCGATGCAGACTGCACACGCGGTCAGGTCGTCACTATGCTGTGGCGCGCCGCAGGCTGTCCCGAAAGCAGCGCGGGAAGCTGTCCCTTTGTCGATGTTTCCGAAAGCAGCCCCTACTACGATGCAATTCTCTGGGCCGTTGAAAAGGGCATCGCCAAGGGCTACGACGCAACTCATTTCTGCCCGGGCAAGACCGTTACAAGAGCAGAATTTGTCACCTTCCTTTACCGCTACAGCGGCACTCCCGCAGTAAGCGGCAGCAATCCCTTTGCTGACGTAAAGGACGGCGGCGCATTCACCGATGCAATCGTCTGGGCCGCGGAAAACGGCATCACCACAGGCTATGACGCAAGTCATTTCCGCCCCAATGAAATCTGCTCTCGCTGGCAGGTTGTTCTGTTCCTGTACAGAGCCTTCGCATAACAGTAAACATTAAGAAACGCCGTCATTGACGGCGTTTCTTTTTTCTTGCAGTATATTCGATATTCTGCTAAACTGGAGCAAAGGAGCTGATAGTGTGAAACTCACCTGGTACGGTCATGCCTGCTTTAAGCTTGAAACGGCAGAGGGCAGCATTGTTTTTGACCCATACGAAAACGGTTATTTACCCAAGCTTGCCCTGCCCGAAATATCCGCCGATGCTGTGGTCTGCAGCCACGGTCACGGCGACCACAGCGCCGCCGACGCGGTGACGCTCACGGGCAGAACCCCGACCTTTAAAATGACGCAGCTTCCCTGCTTTCACGATGAGGTACGCGGCCTTAAGCGCGGCAAAAATCTCATCACGGTGATAGAGGCCGAGTGCAAAAGAGTTGCCCATTTCGGCGACCTCGGGCATGAGCTCAGCAGGGCTCAGCTCAAGGAGCTGGGCAGCATCGACGTGCTGCTTATTCCCGTAGGAGCAGTGTACACGATTGACGCGGAAACAGCGAAAAAGGTCTGCGAAAAAGTGCAGCCAAGGCTTATAGTTCCCATGCACTACCGCATTGGAAGCGCGGGGCTTCAGAACGTTGCTCCCGTGGAGGATTTTCTTGCGCTCTATCCCGAAGCCGAGGTGCTTCGACTTGGCAAAAACTCCTGGAATATCAATGAAATTCCGCAATCTGTGGTGGTGTTTGAATTATGCTGATTTACAACCAGAATTCCGATAAATACCGTGATATCAAATACGGAAAATCCAACCTCGGCAAAAGCGGCTGTGCCGCAATCGCCTCCTATAATGCCCTTGAAATGCTGGGCATCGGCATGCCCATGCCCCAGGTAATCGCTGCCTATGAAAAGCAGTTTTCAAGGGGCGGCGGACTCCTTGCCGGCGGCAGACTGGGTGCGCTTCCAACAGATATCCGACGCTTTCTGAAAAACAGGAAGCTGCTCTTCCGCGGGGGATTTCTGCGCAAAATGCTGGGCATAAAAAAGCCCGGGGTTTTCATCGTCACCTACTGGAACAAGCCCTTCACCCGCGGCGCTCACACCATAGCGGTTAAATTTGACGGCGAAAACTACACCGCCGTAAACTACGGCGGCGGCGTTTGCAGGAAAAGCAGTCTTGCGGAGTTCATTCCCGGAAGGCTCCACTTCATTTTCGGCTTTTTCCTACCCCGTAACGATTAAAAAAAGCAGCCTCGTAAGAGGCTGTTTTTTTATTTCTTCTTTCTCACGTTTTTGTTGTAGATAATCTCAAGTCCGCTGAGAATCAGGTCGGGCTCATACTCGATTTTCCGCTTGCAGTAAGGGATAATATGCCGCGCGATACCGCCTGTGGCAACGGCGGTTACGGGCTCGCCGAGCTCCTCCTCCATGCGTTCAATCATGCCGTCAAGCATTGCCGCGGCACCGTAAACGGCGCCCGAGGTCATGCAGTCAACGGTGTTGGTGGAGATGCACTTTTTGGGGGACTCGATTGAGATTTCAGGCAGCAGGCTCGCGCCCGCGGAAAGCGCCCGGTAGGAAAGCTTTACACCCGGGATTATTGCTCCGCCGCGGAAGGCGCCCTCACGGTCAATTGCAAAAATCGTGGTGGCGGTTCCCATGTCGGCAAAGACAAGGGGCGGAGCATATTTTGCAACCGCGCCCACAGCGCCGGTGATGAGGTCTGCGCCGAGAGTTGCGGGGTCGTCAATCTTGATATTCATGCCCGTTTTCAGCCCCGCTCCGACAATGAGGCAGTCAAGTCCCGTAAGCTTCTTTACGGCGTTTTTGATGGGCATATTGACCTGCGGAACAACGGAGGACATGATTGCACCCTCGAAGCCCGTATAGTCGATGCCGTCAAGCTCGCAGGCCTGGCGGATTTTAAGGGCAAAATCGTTTGCAAGGTCATTGCGGTTTGTGGCAATGCGGCTTGTGGCAAGCACCTTGCCGCTTTCAACACAGCCCAGAACGATATTGGTGTTTCCAACGTCAATTGTCAGTATCATATTTCCACCTCAATGCATGTTTTTCCCCGCGTGGATAATGCGGGTAATGCCCGATGCCAGCACCATGTTCACGGCAAGCTCAATGACAAAATTGATGCCCGTGAGACCGAAGATGATGTAGTACAGCATGGCCTCGCCGCCTGCCCAGTCCGTGAGGGTGGACATGAAAAATACCAGCATGCCCACAATGAACAGACCGGTATTGACAATGGGGCAAACAATACCGGCGGTTACAACTGCCGCAAGGTCGTTTTTCTTTGAAAGCCACTCATAGATAACTCCCGCAAGCCAGCCTGCAGCAGCGCCTTTCACAAGGCATATCAGCACGCAGCCGATTGCGTTCTGCGACAGAAGCAGCATTACAACGCCGCCGTCCCAGCCGAAAAGTCCCGTAACAAGCACCACAAGACCGAACACAAAGCCCAGATACGCTCCCGCTTTTCTTCCGTACATGGCGGCGCCGATAATCATGGGCGCCAGCGCCAGAGTTATGGAGAAGGGACCGAAGCGCACAAAGGTGCAGATTACCTGAAGCACGATGATAAGCGCGGTGAAAATGGCAAGTCCCGTAAGTCTGCGGGTACCGCCCTTCTGTTTGCCGTTATTCATTTTTGCATACCTCCTGCTGTCGCCCCACGTCCGTGGGTGCGGCGCTGTTAGTAGTATAAAGCGTTTTCCGCTTTCAAGCGGATAGTACAATATTTTTTGTTCTCTGTCAACAATAGCGCATAATTTGTCAATTATGCGCTACTTTTTTCACAGAATTTCTTTAATTTTTGCTGCAACTGCCTCGCCAAGCGCCCTGTGGCCCTCGGGCATCATGTGCTCGCTGTCAATCGTGCCGGGCTCGGCATACTGCGCCGCGTCAAGAAAATATGCTCCGCACTTGTCCGCCACGGCCTTATAAAGCGCCGCAAACTTTTTGCTTTCCTCATGGCCGTCGGGAATGAGGTCATACTCATAATGGTCCGCGTTAATTTCGCCTATGAGTATGGGGGAAATCAGCAGGATTTTCGCTCCGTTCGGGAAAACGGGGCTCGACTGGGCAAAGCGCTCGTTTGCCATTTTGGTCATCATGAGAATTGTTTCAATTCCCCTTGCGCTGTGCTCCGCGCTTCCGAATTTGAGGTCGTTGGTGCCCAGCATGATTACGGCAAGGTCAAGTGGCTTGTGGCTCTGAAGCTCAAAATCCAGCGCGTCCTTTCCGTTGCGGCAGCCCTTCCAGGGATCGTCGAAAACCGTGGTACGTCCGTTAAGTCCCGCGGCAACGCAATGAAAATCCTCGCCGAGCAATTTTTCGCACACGCTTGTCCAGCGCACATCGTAGGGATATCTTTCTCCGTTTTCGGGGTTGTAGCCCCAGGTATTTGAATCACCGTAAAAAAGGATATTTTTCATCTTTCCACCGCCTTTATTCTGATATTATCACGATATTTGGGGCATTGCAACAGCTTTGCCGATGTGATAAAATCAGTTCAGACAAAAATTACAGGAGATGCTGTTATGGAAAACAAAACCTGGTACAAGGAAATGTCCGTTTATCAGATATGGTGCCGCAGCTTCTGCGACGGCAACGGCGACGGTATCGGCGACCTTTGGGGCGTTCTGTCAAAGCTGGACTACATCAAGAGTCTCGGCGTTGACGGTATATGGTTCTCACCGCTCTATCCCTCGCCCAACGCCGACTACGGCTACGATATTTCCGACTATAAAAATATACACCCCGAGTTTGGCAATCTCGAGGTTTTCAAGCAGGTGCTGGACGGCGCACACGAGCGCGGCATGAAGGTTTTCATGGACCTTGTCATAAACCACACCTCCGATGAGCACCCCTGGTTCATCGAAAGCAAAAAGGGCAAGGACAACCCCTACCACGATTACTACTTCTGGCGCAAGGGCAAGGGCAAAAAGCGTCCTCCGAACAACTGGGACAGTCTTTTCGAGGGCGGCGCCTGGGAGTATGACGAAAGCCTTGACGAGTGGTATCTGCACATCTTCTCCAAGAAGCAGCCCGATCTCAACATGGACAATCCTAAAGTGCGTGAGGAGGTCAAATCCATCATGCGCTTCTGGCTTGATATGGGCGTTGACGGCTTCCGCGAGGACGTCATCACCTACATCTCAAAGGTAGACGGTCTGCCCTCGGCAAAGATAAAGCTCCCCGCCGCAACGGGCATGCAGTACTACGCCGACGGTCCGAGAGTTCACGAGTATCTGGCGGAGTTCAAGCGTGACGTGCTTGATTTCTACGACTGCTTCACCGTGGGCGAGGGCTCCCTCATGTCCACCGAAACGGCCCTCGGCTACATCGAGGAGGGCGAAAATCAGGTGCTGGACATGATGATAAGCTTTTCGCACATGCAGGCGGACTGCTTCATCACCGATTTCATTCAGCGTCCCTTCAGCCTCACGAAGCTGAAAAAGGCACTCTCCGAGTGGCAGGACGGACTTTACGGCAAGGGCTGGAACTGTCTGTATCTTGAAAACCACGACCACCCCCGTGTAATCAGCCGCTACGGCAGTGAAAAGTACCGCGTTGAAAGCGGCAAGATGCTTGCGGCAAGCTACATCTTCCTCCGCGGCACTCCCTTTGTTTATCAGGGGCAGGAAATCGGCATGCTGAACAATTATCTGCCTTCCCTTGAGGATTACAACGACGTCATGGTCAAGAACAACTACCGCATCGCACGCAAGCTCGGTCTTTCCAAAAAACGCGTTTTCGAGATGGCTCAGAAGGGCACACGCGACAATGCCCGCACTCCTGTTCAGTGGAGCAACGAGAAAAATGGCGGCTTCACCACGGGCGAGCCCTGGTTCAGCGTCAATCCCAACTACCCCGAAATCAATGTTGAAAGTCAGCTTGAGGACGAAAACTCCCTGCTGAACTTCTACCGTGCGGCACTCAAGTTCCGCAGGGAAAACGAGGTCTGCATATACGGCGACTACAAGGAGTACATGAAAAACAGCGATGACCTCTACGTTTACGAGCGCAACCTCGGCGAAAAGAAGCTTCTTGTGGTCTGCTCCTTTACGGAAAAGACCGTGCGCTTCGACGCTCCCGCGGGAATTAATCTCGATGAGGGCAGACAGGTTCTCGGCAACTACGAAAGCTGCTTTGTAATCGGCAACGGCTTCACCACCCGCCCATACGAAATGAGAGTATATCTCTTTGAATAACAAAAAACTGTCATTCTGAGGAGTGCAGCGACGAAGAATCTCCTGCGGTACTATTGCAGCAGGGGATTCTTCGCTTTGCTCAGAATGACACCTTGGTTTGAGTCGGAACGCCTCGAACCTACGGGTTTTCACTCCTGCGGTGAGAATTTCTGCACTCCCCAGATGCCCACAAGCACAACGACCATTGCCGCTATTGACACGGCGGAGAAGGGGTCGCCGAGGATAAGCGTACCCGCAATGACGGAAAGCACCGTTGTTAAGTTGCAGAAAATGATGGTGTTTGCCATGGGAGCGTTGCTCACCGCATAGTTAAACAGCGTGTAGCCGATTACCGAGGCACCGACGGCAAGGTAGAGCACCGACAGCACAAATTCCCTGTCCGCAAGAGGCGCAACTACCGCGCCAAGCTGTCCCTTCTGCTCAATGAGCATAAGCACCGTATAGAAAACAGCGCCCATGACCTGCATTATGTAGGTGCGCTCAAAAACGTCAAACTCGTCCTTAAGACCGCGGCTTAACACGCCGTAGGCCGAGCCCGTAAGCACCGCCATCACAAGACACACAACGCCCAGAACGCTCAGGCCGCCGCCGCTGTTTTCCGACAGAGTTATTACCACGATGCCACCTATGGAAAGGGCGCTGAAAAGCCACTGGGCCTTGCTCGGTCTGTCCTTAAGAAACACCGCCGACATAAGCAGCGTCACAATTGGAATGACCGCAATCATAACGCCCGAAAAGGCGGAGTTTGTATAGCGCAGACCGTACTGCTCGCCGATGAAATAAAGGCAGGGCTCCATGGTGCCGAGAAGCAGCAGAGGCATTATGTTTTTGCCCCTGAGCCGTATTTTTTTCTTCCCCAGAATTACGGGAATGCTCAGAAGCAGAACAGCGATGTCAAAGCGGTAGGCAAGAAGCGTGAAGGGTGTAACCGAGCGCTGTCCCACGTCCGAGGCCATAAAGGAAAAGCCCCATATAGTGTAAACTCCTATGGCCGCAATAATCGCTTTTGTGAAGTTTTTTCCCTTTGTCATGCCGTAATCCTCTCTACACTTTCGCCGTCGCTTGAAATGATGACCGTACCCTCAAGGTCGGTGCGGAAAACCGTCACGTCCGCGTCATGCAGGCGGCTCAGGACCTCATCGTGTGGGTGTCCGTAGCTGTTGTTTTTTCCGCAGGAAATCACCGCAAGCTGAGGCATTGCCTCATACAGAAAATGATAACCCGTTGATGTATAGGAGCCGTGATGCGCCACCTTCAGCACATCGCACTTCAGCGCCGCGCCGCTGTCGAAAAGCGCCTGCTCGCCGAGATACTGGATATCGCCCGTAAACAGAAAGCCCGTATTGCCGTAATCAACGCGCAGCACAAGACTGTTTTCGTTGCTGTCGCCGCTGTCGACCGTAGGGCCGAGGAATTTTACCGTTGCGCTGCCCAGGGGATAGCTCACGCTCATGTCGGGGCATACGGGTTCGAGTCCCGCACGGGAAAGGGCATCGAGGAAGATGCTGTAGGTCTCCTTGTTTTCGCAGTAAGGCGAAACGAAAACCTCGCCCACCTCAAAGCTTTTGATAACCGCCTCAAGACCGCCGCAGTGGTCGGCATCGCCGTGGGTGCACACCACATACTCAAGCCTCTTAATGCCGTAATTTTTAAGATAGCGCACCACGTCATCGCCGTTTTCGTGCCAGCCTGCGTCAATGAGCATATACTCCCCGTCGCAAACCACAAGCTCGCAGTCGCCCTGCCCCACGTCTATGTAATGCACATAAAGTCCGTCCTGCATCTCAACAATCTGCGGTGACGGTGACACGGGCATAACGGTACCCGCGGGCATTTCGGAATTATTTTCCGAACCGCTGCCGATAATAAGAACAGCGGCAATAACGGCGGCAAAAAGCAGCACTGCCACAGGGTGCTTTTTTGTGAACTTCCATGCTTTTCTCAGGCTGTATTTAGTTCTGACATAAGCTCTGCGTTTTGCCATAGCCGCCTCCGTTTACTGATACCAACACATTTTCGCACAGTAAACCAAAAAAATCAATAATCAGACTTTTCAAACAAACATTTTTCTACTATAATGGAGAAAATCTTACGAAAAAGGTGATTTCCATGAAATATATTCTTTTAATCGGCGACGGTATGGCCGACAATCCCGTGGCCGAGCTCGGAAACCTCACTCCCCTGCAGTACGCAAAGAAGCCCTTTATCGACGCTCTTGCCGCAAAGGGCGAGGTGGGCAGCGTTCTCAACGTTCCCCACGGTCTTCCCGCAGGAAGCGACACCGCCATTCTCTCCATCTTCGGCTGCGACCCCAACAAGTATTTCAAGGGCCGCGCACCTCTTGAGGCCGCCGCCAGCGGCATCGTCCTGAATGACGGTGACATCGCCTACCGCTGCAACATGGTTACTTATGAGGAGGGCGACATGCCCTTTGAGGAAAAGCGCATTCTCTCCCACTCAGCAGGCTCAATCGAGGCGGACGAGTCCGACGAAATCGTCACCGCGCTTTTCAATCACCCCGACTTTGCTCCTCTTGCCGCAGCAGCAGGCATGAAGGTAAATCTCGGTCACTCCTTCCGCCATATCGGTCAGCAGTCCGGCGCGGACATCAAGGGCATCAAGCTTATTCCGCCCCATGACCATCTGGGCGAAAAAATCGGTCCCATTCTCCCCAGCGGCTGCCCCAACGCAGAGGTGCTGCTCAGCCTCATGAAGAAGGCACACGAGATTCTTGACCATCACCCCCTGAACGAAAAGCGCCGCGCCGAAGGCAAAATGCCTGCAAACGGCGTGTGGTTCTGGGCAGAGGGTACCGCCGTAAAGCTCCCCAACTTCATTGAGAATTACGGCCACGACGGCGCTGTCATTTCCGCCGTTCCCCTGTGCCACGGCATTGCGGTTCTCTGCGGTCTTGACATGGTCTGCCCCGAGGGTGCGACGGGCGAGATTGACACCAGCTACGAAAACAAGATGCTTGCCGCACTTGACATCCTCGAGAAGCATGACTTCGTTGCAATCCACGTTGAAGCTCCCGACGAATGCACCCACAACGGCGACCTCAAGGGTAAAATCCAGGGCATCGAATGGCTCGACAGCCGCATGATGAAGCCTCTCACCGAGGCGCTTGAGGCGAAGGGCTGGGATTACCGCATTCTCTTCCTTTCCGACCACAAAACTCTTACCTCCACCCGCGGACATGACGGCGACCCCGTTCCCTACATGATTTACGACAGCCGTTTCGACACCGGCGCAGGCTACCCCTATACCGAGGAGGGCGGCATGCACGGACCTATGGTAAACAGCGGCGTTTCACTTATGTCCATGCTCTTTGAACAGCTCTGATATGAATCAAACCACCGAAAAAGCCTACGCAAAAATTAATATCTCCCTCGACGTCACCGCAAAGCGTCCCGACGGCTACCACGATATGCTCATGGTCATGCAGACGGTTTCCCTGTACGATGACATTGAGGTCACCCTTGTGGAAAACGAGCGCAGCAGCGCCCAGTGCAACCTGCACTTTGTTCCCTCCGACGAGCGCAACCTTGCTGTCAAAGCTGCGGGTAAGTTCTTTGAGGCGGCGGGAATTGAGAACACGGGCGCAAAAATAAAGATGTTCAAGCGCATTCCCGTGGGTGCGGGAATGGCAGGCGGCTCCTCCGATGCCGCCGCGGTGCTCCGCGCCCTCAACAGACTCTGCGGCCACCCCTTTGACGCAGAAAAGCTTTGTGCTCTCGCAGAGGAAATCGGCTCCGATGTTCCCTTCTGCGTTACAGGCGGCACAATGCTTGCAAAGGGACGCGGCGAAATTCTTTCTCCCCTGCCGCCCCTTCCCGACTGCAGCTTTGTCATCTGCAAGCCCGAGTTTTCCACCTCCACCCCCGAGCTTTTCAGAAAGCTTGATTCCATTAAGCTCCAGTGTCACCCCGACACAAACGGCATTATCGATGCTCTGCAGAAGGGCGACCTTATGAGGCTCTCCCGCCGTATGTACAATGTCTTTGAGGACGTTCCCGACCGTAGACACTCCGCCATTGCGGAGATTAAAAGCATTCTGCTCGACTGCGGAGCTCTCGGCTCAATCATGACGGGTACGGGCTCAGCCGTATTCGGAATTTTCTCCGACGGTGCTTTGGCGCAGAATGCCTGCGATGCTCTGAGCAAGGAATACAGGCTTTGCTTTACCGCTGAAAATCAGCCCAGTCTTGAGGTTTAAAAACGCTCAAAACCTCCGATACTATGTTCAGTACATAATATCGGAGGTTTTTTCATGCAGAAATCAAAATTCAGAATATGGGAGCTTTCACTCCTCATTGCTCTGTGCGTTTCGCTCTGCGCGGCCACATGGGCGCAGGCGCGTCACAATGACCTGAGCCAGTCCCTTGTGCGCCTGCACGTTCTGGCCGTTTCCGACGACGAATACGAGCAGAGCATCAAGCTCAAGGTGCGCGATGCGGTGCTTGAATATATAAGTCCCCGCCTTGAAAACGCAGAAGGCTCCGACGAGGCAAAGCGCATTATATCCGCCAACCTCGGCGACATAAAACGCGCCGCGGAAAGCGCTTCGCAGGGGCGCAAGGTAAGCGTCACTCTCAGCGAGGAATATTATCCCACGCGGGAATATGAGGGCTTTTCCCTGCCCGCAGGGCGCTACGATTCTCTCCGCGTCATTCTCGGTAACGGCGAGGGGCACAACTGGTGGTGCGTGGTGTTTCCGCCGCTGTGCATTTCCGCCGCGGAGCAGCAGGAGGCGCTTGACGCCATGAGCGACGGCAGCCGCGGAATCGTTGCGGAGTCCGACGGCTATCAGCTTAAGTTTCGCATTGTTGAGCTCTGGAATGAATTTCTTGAGCTGTTTGAATAAAAAAGACCGTTCTTCAGAGAAGAACGGTCTTTTTTATTACTGTTTTGCTTTCTTTTTGAAGAGCTTGTCCCGGAACTGCAGCATAAGCATGACGCCGAACAGAACAACGACAATTCCGAGGGTTATGAACGTCCATGTTATATCGCGTGCGGCAAATCCCATGAGCAGAAGCACGGGAGCGCCGAGAATAATCGCCCACAGATTCTGATAGATGAGGTTGTGGGAGGCGGGAGTTTTGAACAGAGGGTCGATCTCGCGCAGGAGAATTACGCCCGTGCTGGCTGTACCCGTAAGCATGCCGTAAAGGGAGAGGAAGGCCTCCTCCTCATAGTCGGGGAACAGTTTGTGGCAGATAAATCTGTTGTAGAAATAAGTAGCAACTGCGCCGACGACACATACGAGGATAAGGGGAAGCCAAAATTCGTGATGACGGAAGGCGGAAAGGTCGATGGCAGCAATGGAGGCAACCACCATAATGTCAAACATGAGGCCGCTGATGCGGTTGAGCATGAAGTTGTTGGTGTACTCTCTGTGTACGAGACCCTTTGCCTTACACTTCTTCAGAATGCCCTTGACGAGAATTGCAAAGGCGGTGCCCACGAGGAAGTTGAAGCCCCAGAGCAGAGGCTTGATGGTGTTTACCGCAAAGCCGCCCAGCTTGTCCAGCAGAATGGTAATGCCGTACATTGCGGCAAAGGAGGCAAAGTAGGTTACAAAGATAAGTCCGAACTGAACGGTGAGCTTATCCAGGGATTCGGAAAGGGGAATTTCGCCCTTGCCCGTTACCATCTCTGCGGAGAGGTCTTCGATTTCATCGGCGTTCTGAATCTGTGCGCGCTTGTCGCCCTTGCGGCGAAGTTTGTTGAGGAAGTAAACGCCGCCTATGCTTGCGGAAATGAAGCCCATTGCCGCAATCGTCAGACCGAAGCTTGCGCCGTTCTCAAAGGCGGGATATTCGGTGTAGCCCTGATAGATGCTGCCCCAGTTGTAAGCCTGTCCGGGTCCCTGACCGAAGCCCATGGGGAGCAGCAGACCGCCTGCGGCATAGCTCTTGATGAGGTAGAACAGCGTGATTGTTATGATAAGTCCCACTATTGCCTGAAGCAGATAGGTGCCTACGACAACGGTACTGGTGTTGAAAACATCACGCTTTGCCTTTGCGGTCTTGACCTTGTCGGTGGAGCGCAGGGCAAGAGCGACAAAGCCGAGGCCCAAACCGTGATAGGTCAGCGCTTCAAGCGTTGTCACATCAAACATCGAATGTCCGAAGATTGCCTCGAATGCGGCATCTGCGGCAAGAATGAGAAATCCGCCCAGCACCGAGCTGGGTATCAGCGATTTACGCAGTGCGGGAATGACGCGTCTGAACAGGTTTGCCAGAAGCATTCCTCCGAAAAGAATTGCAAAGGTAATTACCAGCGTCCATACGCTTACGTCCCAAAAGCTTGATTGTCCTGTCATGATTTACACCCCGTTTTCTTATTATTTATGACATCTGAAAGTAAATTTATTTATTACTGAAGCTTTCTGCCTCAGGCATCATTTCGTCGGAAATCCGGCCCAGCATTTCCGCGAAGGAGGCCGCCTCCTCTGCGGAGAAGCTTTCTTTCATGCGGCCCACAACGGTCTGTACATAGCTGCGCATGATGTCCGTATAGCCGTAGTACTTTTCCGTCAGCACAAGATGATACTCGCGGCGGTCGATCTCGGAATTAAGCTTCTGAAGATAGCCCTTCTTTATGAGGTTGTTGACTTTGTAGGTTGCATTGGACTGGGAGATGTTCAGGAAATCCGCAAACTGCCCTATTGTGGGCTCATGCAGGGCATGGATAACCTCAATGGAAAAGGCCTCCATTGCGGAAAGCGAACCCTCGCGTTCACGTACAAGCTCGAATATCCTGCGGAAAAACTCAAGCTTGAATTTGTCGTACACTTCCAGGAACTTATCTTCAAGCATTTCAACAACCTCTTTCAAAAAATACTTTAATTATTTTATATTTTACAACACATTTCGCTATTTGTAAATAACTTTTATTTTTTTAATTAAAATTCAGGAAGCAAGTCTGAGCCCGATTACTCCCATAAGCACCATGCCCGTAAAAATCAGCTTTTTTATGCTTTTGCTTTCCTTGAAAACCGCTATGCCGAAGGCAACGTTGAAAACGGTGCCGAGCCCCGTCCACACGGCATAGGCGATGCCAAGCGGAAGCTTCTTTGTCGCAATGGACAGAAGTATTACGCTAAGCGAGGCGGTGACGATTGTCAGCAGGGTGTAAAGCTTGTTTTTAAGTCCGTCGGAAAGCTTCATGCAGACGGTAAAGGCAAGCTCGAAAAACGAGGCACACACAAGAATTATCCAGCTCATTCGTCACGCTCCTTTCTGTCGCAGAGCTTCAGCCCCACGATGCCCGATATGAGAACGGCTACGGAAACAAGCTTCAGAACTCCGATGCCCTCGTCAAGAAAAAGAATGCCCTCGAGCGTTGTTCCCACAACGCCTATTCCCGTGAACACGGCGTAGCTCATACCGATGCCGAACACCCGCACCGCGCGTTCAAGAAGCACAAAGCCCGCGGCAAGAATCAAAACCGTGATAAGCGTCGGCAAAAGCTTTGTGAAGCCGTCGGACAGCTTCATCGTATATGCCCAGGCGACCTCCGTTAATCCCGAAAGAATGAGGCATATCCATGCTGTGTTTTTACTTTTCATTGCTGCACCTCCATACGACTTAAAGCCCGGAAAGCTTGGCTTTCCGGGCTTTGCCTGCGTATTGCTGAAAATCAGTCTTCGTTGCTTTCCTTTGCGGCTTCTTCCTGGGCCTTTTCCGCGGCCTCAGCCTCGGCAGCCATCTTTGCCAGGCTGGCTTCATATCTCTTCTTGCAGAAATACGCAACCACGGCAGTAACTGCCAGGAACAGCACTACGCTGAGAACCCACATAATTCCCACGGATTTGCCGACTACCGTTCCGATAAAGCTCAGAACGCCCCAACCGGCACCGATGCCGAGGACAAGCCAGGGGCTCTTGCATTTTTTTGCAATTATCAGGGCAACGATATAGAGAATAAGGGTAATCAGGTCTACGCTGACGGTTTTAAATATTACGAGCTGCATTTTTTCTCCTCCGTATATATGTTTTTAATTACAGACTGTCAATATAGCTGCAGGCGGCGAGTGCGGCGGCAGAGCCGTCGGCGCAGGCCGTGGTGAGCTGGCGCACGGTTTTTTTACGGCAGTCACCCGCAACAAAGACACCTGCCGTCTTTGTTTTGCAGTCCTCTGCCGAATCGGCATAGCCTGCCCTGTCAAGCTCCATAAGCTCCGCAAACACGGAGTTGTCGGGAGCGTGACCGATGGCTACGAAAAGCCCTTCAACGCTGATATCGCGGCTGCTGCCCTCATTATCGGTTACGGTGATTCCCGTAAGCTCACTTTCACCCTTAAGCGCGGTGACTGAGGAATTGAGAACAAACTCCACGTTGGGCTTTTTCTTAAGTGCCTCCACAAGCTTTGCTTCGCCGCGGAAGGAATCTCTGCGGTGAATGAGGTAAACCTTTGAGCAGCTTTCGGAAAGCAGCACCGCGTCCTGAAGCGCGGAGTTGCCGCCGCCGTTTACGGCAACGGGCTTGCCCTTGTAGAAGGCACCGTCGCAGACGGCGCAGTAGCAGACACCGCTGCCCACAAGCTCTGCTTCCCTCTCAACGCCCAGCATACGCGGTTTTGCGCCCGTGGCAACGATAAGAGCTTTGCCCTCGAAAACCTCGTCATAATCCGTTGTGACGCGTTTTACATTGCCCTCAAGCTCAACGGACACAACCTCGGCAAATTCCGTTTCTCCACCCTGACGCTCCACCTGCTGCATGAGGCGGTCGCCCAGCTCGCTGCCCGAAATTGACTCGATTGTTGGAAAATTTTCAACCTTGGGTGACCAGGTAATCTGACCGCCGAAGGTGGCCTTTTCAATTACAAGCGCAGTCTTTCCCGCACGGAGAGCGTACAGCGCGGCGGTGAGTCCCGCGGGGCCGCCGCCGACGATAATTACGTCATACATTTATAATACCTCTGTTAAAAGCTAAAACAAAGTGTCATTCTGAGCGCAGCGAAGAATCTCCCGTTCAGCGCAGGAGATCCTTCACTTTCGTTCAGGACGACACGCTTTCAATTCATTGTCTGCTTATTATTTGCCTGCAATCCACTTTTTGATTTCGGGAGCGCCTGCGTACTTTTCAACGTTCACACCGTCGGTGATGACGAGTGTGGGAGCGCTCTTGATGCCGTAGGAGTTGGCGATTTCAACATTTTCCTCGGCCATAATCTTTTCGTATTCAATGCCAGCCTTTTCAAGCATTGCGTAGGCTGCGCGGCAGTTGGGGCAGTTCTGCTTTACGAAGAGAACAAGCTTCTTCTCACCTGCTTCTTTGCACTCGCAGACCTTTTCCTCAACGGGTGCCTCTGCATCGGGATACAGAGGGCCGCTGTGCTTGAGAACGGAGTTCTCAATGACGTACTCGGTGCGGTCCTTGTACTCCTGAGTCTTACCTGCGTTCCAGTTCTGAACAGGACGGTAATAGCCGGTGATGCGGCTGTAAACCTCGGTCTCCTTGCTGCACTCGGGGCAGGTGAAATGCTCACCGGTGATGTAGCCGTGGTCGGGACATACGGAATAGGTGGGGCTCATGGTGTAGTAGGGCAGCTTGTAGTTCTCTGCAATCTTGCGGACAAGATTTGCGGCGGCTTCCCAATCGGGCAGCTTCTCGCCCAGGAAGGCGTGGAAGACGGTGCCGGAGGTGTAGAGTGTCTGGAGCTCGTCCTGAATGTCAAGGGCGGAGAAGATATCGTCGGTGAAGCTTACGGGCAGGTGGCTGGAGTTGGTGTAGTAGGGAACTCCGCTTGCCTCGTTGGCGGTGATGATTTCGGGGAACTGCTCCTTGTCGTGCTTTGCAAGACGGTAGGAGGTGCTTTCTGCGGGAGTTGCCTCCAGGTTGTACAGATCGCCGTACTTCTCCTGGTAGTCGGAGAGGCGCTCACGCATGTGGTTCAGAACGTTCTTGGTGAAGGTCTGGCACTTTTCGCTGGTCATGTCGGCGCGTACCCACTTGGCGTTGAGGCCTGCCTCGTTCATGCCCACAAGACCGATGGTGGAGAAGTGGTTTGCAAAGGTGCCGAGATAGTACTTGGTATAGGGATAAAGACCCTCGTCGAGAAGCTTGGTGATGATTTCACGCTTAATCTTCAGGGAGCGTGCGGCGATGTCCATCATCTTGTCAAGACGTGCATAAAAGTCTGCCTCGTCCTTTGCAAGATATGCGATACGGGGCATATTGATGGTGACAACGCCGACGGAGCCGGTGCTTTCGCCGCTGCCGAAGTAGCCGCCGCTCTTCTTGCGGAGCTCGCGCAGGTCAAGACGCAGACGGCAGCACATACTGCGGACGTCGGAGGGCTCCATATCGGAGTTGATGTAGTTGGAGAAATAGGGAGTGCCGTACTTTGCGGTCATCTCGAAGAGAAGCTTGTTGTTCTCTGTGGGAGACCAGTCGAAGTCGCGGGTGATGGAGTAGGTGGGAATGGGGTACTGGAAACCGCGGCCGTTTGCGTCGCCCTCAATCATGATGTTGATGAAGGCCTTGTTGACCATTGCCATTTCCTCAACGCAGTCGCCGTAGGTGAAGTCCATTTCCTTGCCGCCTACGATTGCGGGCTGGTCCTTCAGGTCAGCGGGAACGGTCCAGTCAAGAGTGATGTTGGAGAAGGGAGCCTGGGTGCCCCAGCGGGAAGGAGTATTCACGCCGAAGATGAAGCTCTGAATGCACTGTTTGACTTCCTTATAGGTAAGGTTATCGACCTTTACGAAGGGTGCAAGATAGGTATCGAAGCTGGAGAAGGCCTGAGCGCCTGCCCATTCGTTCTGCATGATGCCCAGGAAGTTGACCATCTGGTTGCAGAGGGTGCTCAGGTGGCTTGCGGGAGAGGAATTAATCTTTCCGGGAATGCCGAGACCCTGCTGAATGAGCTGCTTGAGGCTCCAGCCTGCGCAGTAGCCGGTGAGCATGGAAAGGTCATGAATGTGCATATCGCAGTTGCGGTGTGCGCTTGCGATTTCCTCGTCATAAACCTCGCTGAGCCAGTAGTTTGCGGTGATGGCACCGGAGTTGGAAAGGATAAGGCCGCCGACGGAATAGGTGACGGTGGAGTTTTCCTTTACACGCCAGTCAAGAACCTTGACGTAGCTGTTGACGGTTTCCTTATAGTCAAGGTAGGTGGACTTCATGTTGCGGAGCTTCTCACGCTGCTTACGGTAAAGGATATATGCCTTTGCAACGGACTCATAACCGCCGCGGGACAGAACTGCCTCAACGGAGTCCTGGATATCCTCAACTGCAACATAGCCGTCCTTGATTTTGGGAATGAAGTCTGCGGAAACCTTCAGTGCAAGGAAGTCGATGATGTTGTCGGTGTACTCGGTTTCGGTGGCTTCAAAAGCCTTCTTAATTGCGTTTGCAATCTTGCTGATGTCAAACTCAACAATCTTGCCGTCTCTCTTGATAATCTGATACATTTCTCTATATCCTCCTGTATCTCTGTCATACGCCTCTGACCTGTGCCGCAGGCACATACTGCCTTACAGCGTCGCAGAGAACATTCATTTCTTCTTTATCGTAAGCGCCAAGTCCCTCGGGGAGAATCAGGTCCCCCGAATCCTTGAACTGCTGTAAATAATACTCCTTTGCGCCCTCAATCCACTTTGCCGCGGAAACAAGGCTTTCCTTCGTGTGAAGTCCCTTCACTACCGTAGTGCGAAATTCGTAATCAACCACTCCGCTGAGCAGAAGATTTTTGGACTCCTCGACTTTGGATACGTCGTAGTTTTCAATGCCGATTGTTTTCCCGTAAGCCTCGGGGGCATTCTTTATATCCATGGCGACCATGTCAACAAGTCCCGCCTCGATGATTTCTCTCAACAGCTTCGGATTTGAGCCGTTGGTGTCAAGCTTCACCTTGTAGCCGATGGCCTTTATCTTTTCAAGGAGCTGAGGCATGTCCGCATGGAGCAGAGGCTCACCGCCTGTCACGGCAACTCCGTCCAGCACGCCGAAGCGTTTTTTCAGGAAGCCCATTATCTCCTCTTCCGTGAGGAAGCTCTCCTCAATCCGCTCGGGAAGCACCAGAAGTGCGTTGTGGCAGAAGGGACAGCGGAAATTGCAGCCCGAGGTGAACATGGTGCAGGCAACCTTGCCCGGATAATCCAGCAATGTTAACTTTTGAATTCCTGAAATGCGCATAGTATCTCCTGATTTCGTAGCGTGCTAAACAATAGCACATCTTCAATTTAAAGTCAATAGAAAAACACAAAATGTAGCTATTTTTACCGCTTTGTAACCGTTGCAACCACTAAATATTGTGTTTTGTAATTCTACGGACTGTAATTAAAAACCGCGGTTTTGAATAGTCCATAATTATGCAGGCTTTAAAAAAGTCAGCATCTTCAAGGCTTTGAGGGTTTTTTAACAGTTTACATTTCATTCATTTCTGTAATTATTCACCCTTTTTTGCATACACAAGATATTGTGTCTTGAAATATGTTGTAACACAAGAAAAAGACACCACAAATTGTGGTGTCCTTTGGGTTTTCGGCGGGAGCAAGCCCCCGCCCTACGGTACGTATGGTTATTCATATTCAATATACAGCTCATCATC
The DNA here is from genome assembly GCA_045599385.1 of Oscillospiraceae bacterium. Taxonomy (GTDB): domain Bacteria; phylum Bacillota; class Clostridia; order Oscillospirales; family Oscillospiraceae; genus F23-B02. Next base: position 28,405 of record JAZRVW010000024.1, read on the forward strand.
GAGCCATTTAAGTGGATTTCTGTCGATATAATACCATATATCGTTATAATCCACCTGCGTGCGAATTATATGCTCATAAAACGAAGTCTGAAAAATCTGTCGTCCGGCAATTCCGTCTGCTTTGTTGCATTCCCGCGTTGCGATGGATTTAAACGAACATATCGCGTCCATCAGCGTAGGGCGGGGGCTTGCTCCCGCCGCTTCTTCAATGCGAATAATAGCGTGCAGATGGTTGGGCATTATCACGAACTTGTCAACAGAAATATTCTGATATCTTGATTCTGTGGCAAGCAGGCATTGTTCTACGAGCTTTCCGAGATTGTTTAACTCAATCGGGTTTTCGGCGGGAGCAAGCCCCCGCCCTACGATAAAACTTCCGAACAGATTCTTTTTATTTTTTGCGCACACAGTCACAAAATACATTCCGTTTCTGCTGTAATCATAATTATCAAGACGTGGATGCTTTCTTTTTTCCATAATCACAAATCTTCAATCACGCTCTCGGCGCATTTCATGCCGTCTGCTGCGGCACTTGTAATACCGCCTGCGTAGCCCGCGCCCTCACCACAGGGGTAAAGTCCGCGTATCTCGCTCATGCGGTTTTCGTTTCGCAGTATGCGTACGGGTGAGGAGGAGCGTGTTTCGGGGGCCGTCATCACCGCATCGGGATTATCGAAGCCGCGGAGCTTTTTGCCCAGCTCGGAAAGCGCGTTTTCCATGACCGAGGTGATGCGTTCGGGAAGCACATCGTGCAGGTCGCAGTAATGCACACCGGGACGGTAGCTGGGAGTGACGCTCCCCTGCTGTGCCGTTGGTCTGTGACTGAGGAAATCGCCCACTGTCTGTGCGGGTGCTTTGTAGTCACCTCCCACAGAAAAGGCCTTTCTCTCAATCTCCCTCTGCCAGTACATGCCGCCGAGCACTCCCTCATAGATAAAATCTTCTGTGTGGAGCGTTACGAGCAGGGCAGCGTTCGCGTTTTCGCCGTCACGCCGTGAACGGCTCATGCCGTTTGTGCATACTCCGCCCTCCTCCGAAGCTGCGGCGATAACCTCGCCGCCGGGACACATACAGAAGGTATAGGCGCTTGTACCGTCGGGCAGGTGAACGTTCAGGGAATAGTCCGCCGCAGGAAGCTCTGAAATGTCAGCGCCGTACTGGGCGATGTTTATATCGCTCTGCTTATGCTCAATGCGCACGCCCATGGAAAAGTCCTTGGGTTCCATGGGAACACCCAGTTCATTCAGCATCTCAAAGGTATCGCGGGAGGAGTGACCTATAGCAAGGATAAGACTTTCGCAGTCGAGGGTATAGCGCTCACCCTCCGCCTCAGCCTCAATTCCGCAAAGGCGGTTTCCCTCAAGCAGAAGCTTTGTCAGCTTTGTGTTAAATCTCACCTCGCCGCCGTTTGCAATGACGGTTTTGCGGATATTCTGCACTACATTTATAAGAATATCCGTGCCTATGTGGGGCTTTGCGTCCCACAGAATATGCTCGGGCGCGCCGTGCTCCACGAAGGTCTTCAGCATGAAGCTTATGCGCTTGTCCTTGATGCCCGTATTCAGCTTGCCGTCGGAAAAGGTGCCTGCGCCTCCTTCGCCGAACTGCACGTTGCATTCCGTGTCGAGCTTGCCGCCGCTTCGGAATGCCTCAACCTTTTCGGCTCTTGTCCGGGCATCGCAGCCGCGCTCAATGACAATGGGCTTAAGTCCCGCCTTTGAAAGCACCAGCGCCGCAAACATTCCAGCAGGGCCGAAGCCCACGATTACCGGGCGTTTGTCGCTTTTCACCTGAGGAATGTTATATATAAATTCCTCATAGGCGGAAACGTTTTTGCTTTTTGACCTTGCGATTATCTTCTCCTCGCTGCCGTTTACGCTTAGCGCAACGGCGCAGGTGTAGTGCAAATCGTTTTTCTTTCTCGCATCAAGGGATTTTTTCGTGAGCCTTATGCTCTTTATATCGGTCTCGGGAACTCGAAGCTCCCTTGCCGCTTTTTTCTTCAGTTTTTCTTCGGAATCGCCGATTTCAAGGCGGAGATTGCGTACGGTAATCATTTGCCGAGCCTCCCCGCAATTCTTCCGCTTGCCCACGCCCACTGCAGATTGTAGCCGCCGCAGTCGGCATCAACGTCAAGCAGCTCGCCGCATATAAACAGATGCGGCACGAACCAGCTTTCCATGGTTTCTGGGTTTACGCCCGTTGTCTTTATTCCGCCCGCTGTAACCTGGGCGCAGCCAAAGCCCTCAACGCCCTTTGCCGCAATGACAAAATCGCGGCAGGCGCGGAGCAGAGCCTCAAAATCCTTTTCCTTAAGCTCACGGAGCTTTCTTCCGCCGCCGATGTCCGAATACTTAACAAGCATCTTGCCCAGACGGTTGTGTACCACACCCGTGAGGATATCCTCGGCGTTCATATCGGGCATATCCGAGGCGCGTCTGCGGAGGATTGACAGCATTTCATCATCGGTGAGCTCACCGAGAAAATCAACGTGAACCTCGCCCTCGCCGTTTAGGGAAACGGCACGGGAAATGTCAAAGGCCGCAGGGCCCGAAAGTCCCGTTTCGATGAACTGAAGCTCGCCCTCGGAGTGTGAAAGCTCCTCGCCGCCGCAGACATAGCGCAGTCTTGCCTGCGCTCTGATGCCCTTGAGCGCACGGGGATAGGCGGGGTCGGTGACAAGCTGAACAAGGGCGGGGTGAAGCGCCGTGCGCTTATGACCGAGACTCTTCAGCAGGTCATAGCCGTCCGTAACGCCGCCCAGCTTTGCGCCCGCCGCTCCGCCGCAGGCCATGATTACATAGTCGGCTTTTATCTCGCCGTTATCAGTGCGGATTAAAAATCCCTCGCCGCGCTTAAGAAGCTCTCTTGCAGGCTCGGAGGTGCGAAGCTCAATGCCGCTTTTTTCAATGGCAAAGCGCAGAACGTCAACAACGCTGTTTGCGGAATTGGACAGAGGATAAACTCTGCCGCCGTATTCCGTAACGGTGACAAGGCCGAGGCTTCGGAAATATTCCAAAACCTTTTCGGGCCCGAACTTTTCCAAAGCGGAAAGGGCAAAATCCGCCTGCTCGCCGTGATAGTTTGCGGCGCCTGCGCCTGTATTCGTGAGGTTGCATCTTCCGTTGCCCGTTGCCATGAGCTTGCGGCCCACTCTCTGCTGACGCTCAAGCAGAATTACCTTATTATTTTTATCCTCGGCGGCTGTGAGTGCCGCCAGCATACCGGAGGCGCCGCCTCCGATTACAACAACTGTATTCATTCTCTTACATAATCTCCGCTCTTGCCGCCGCTTTTCTTAAGCAGGCGTATGTCGGTTATCTCCATATCCTTCTGCACGGCCTTGCACATATCGTAAACCGTCAGCGCCGCAACGGAAACCGCCGTCAGCGCCTCCATCTCAACACCCGTCACACCCGTACATTTTGCCGTTGCGGTAATCTCCACGGCAAGCTTTGCCTCGTTGAGCTCAAAGTCAATGTCCACGCCGGAAATCATAATGGGGTGGCACATGGGAATTATGTCGGGAGTGCGCTTTGCGCCCATGATGCCCGCAATCTGCGCTGTGCCGAGAACGTCGCCCTTTTTCATGCCGCCGCTTTTTATCAGCGCGAAGGTTTCGGCGTTTACCTTTACCCTGCCCGCCGCGACTGCGACTCTTGCGGTTTCGCTCTTTTCGGAAACGTCCACCATGCGTGCGCGTCCGCTGTCGTTAAAATGTGAAAATTCGGCCATGCTTTTCACCTCAAAAAATGTTGTACCTTATATTTTACGATGTATTCTGCCCGCTGTCAAATCATTGTTGACAAACCTCCCCCTGCTTAGTCGGAGATATTCTTGTGCAAAAATACGCAGGCAAAGCTTGCCTGCGTATCCGTATTATTTCATCTGAAGAGTTATCGTCTGAGGCTCAATCTCCGGGTCGTGGCTTGCAAGCACGGCCTTGCAGCCGGGAAGAACACTCATGCTCTTTATCCAGTCAAGAGAACTGAGCATGGTCTTTTCGCCGAGCCCCAGACCGCTGATGCTCATATCCTCCCAGCTGTGACGGTTGAAGGCGGCATCGGAGGTCAGCAGGACAAAATCCTGGGGCATGAAGCCGTAATCCGTATTGACGACAACCGCACAGATTCCCTTAGTGTGTCCGGGAGCGTTTACAAGACATATACTGTCGTCACCGAAAAGATTGATTGTCCAGTGGTTCGTGCTGATGTCCTTGCTGAAATACCAAAAATGGTCGGGGCGTGTGGCACGGTACGGGATCTTTTCAAAGGGATATTCTATGAACATACTGAAGGGCTGATGCGCCTTGAAAACATAGCGGCAGGAATAGAACCACTCATACTCGGGAACGATTTTGCGCTTTGCCCCCTGAAGATGCTTTATACCTGAAACGTGGTCGGGGTCAAGATGGGTGATGATTACGCAGTCAAGGTCTTCAGGCATAATTCCCATGGCCTCAAGCTGTTCGTGAATTGCCATGCCCTTGGGTACATAAGGGCGGTAGAAATCCGCAAGGTATGCGGGCATGAGCGCCCTGCACACCTTTTTGTCGTAAACACCGTCGGGGCTTATATCACGGCACCAGCCCGTGTCCACAAGGATTTTGCCGTGAATTGGGTGCTCTATAAGATAGGCACAGACGGGAAGTGTCACGCGTTCGGAGCTCTTTGCGGTAACGTGGCGTATTGAGTTTCTGAGCCTAAGCTCGCCTGCGTTGGGCATACTCTTTTCAAGCTGAATATATCCGCAATGCAGAACGTGGATTTTGATTTCCTTTGACATGGCGCACCTTCTCTGACCAAATGGCAATTCTGATTTAGCATCTGCGCGGCAAAAACCTCGTATCTGATTTACTGTTTGGGAAAGACGTATGTCACCTCGGCGGCCTCAAGAAGATGCTTTATGAGGGTTGCCGTTGTGACTGAGCCGATGCCGCCCGGTACGGGGGTGATTGCGGCAACAACGGGCTCAACCTCGTCAAAGGCAACGTCGCCCACAACGAAATTGTCCGTGGAGCTGCTTATGCCCACGTCAATGATAATCTGACCTTCACGCACACAGTCCCTTGTGACTGTGCCGGGCATGCCCGTAGCGGAAACGATGATGTCGGCACGGCGGCATATCTCCGCAAGATTTTCGGTTTTGCTGTGGCACATGGTAACGGTTGCGTTGCGCTGCTGAAGCATCATGGCAAGGGGTCTGCCCACAACAAGACTGCGGCCTATGACCACGGCATTTTTGCCCTCAAGCTCAACGCCCTCGTAATCAAGCACCTCAAGGCAGGCCTGGGCGGTGCAGGGCGGGAAGCCCGCGCCCTTTCCAGCGAAAACCGCGGCAAGCGAGCCGTCGGTGAGGCAGTCCAGATCCTTTTCCGGTGCAAGCGCATCGAACACCTTAAACTCGTTTATATGCTTCGGCAGAGGTCGCAGAAGCAGGCAGCCGTGAACTGAGTCGTCATTGCTTATGCGCTTTACGCGGCGGATAAGACGGCTCTCCTCGCAGTCTGCGGGATAGACGATGCTCTTTACCTCAACGCCCACCTTTTCGCAGAAGCGGACGATGCTTTTTTCGTACCATATATCATCGGGGTTTTCACCAAGACGCACTATGGCGAGCGTCGGCATTACGCCCTGCTTCTTGTAGTTTTCAATTCTTTCAACAAGCTGCGCCGTCATTGCCTTGACAACGGGAGCGCCCTTCAGGATTTTTGCCATTTATTCTACCTCTGAAAGTCTGCTTATTATTCTTTCCGCAATTTTCTCTGCCCTGGGGAGATATTCGGACAGCATCGCCTTTGTATCCGCCTCAATTGCGTCGGATTCCGCATCACCGCGGAGCAGCTTCGTGTTGACGAAAACATTCAGCGCCGCACACTGAAGCGCCGCACGGCACAGCGCCGCGGCACAGCCCGCGTCGGAAATAAGAAGCGCACTGCATCTGCCGTCGTACAGAGTTTCGATAAGCTCAACCGTTTTGCAGCAGTCCTTTGCCATTGCGTATGGTGCGCTCATGGCGGCGAGTGTGGCGCTGCGCATTTTTTCCGCGTAGCCCTCCGCGTCCTTAGGCAGAGAATATGCCGCGGCAAGAGGTGCAAAGCCCTCCGCGTCTGCATCGACAAGGCGCAGAAAATCCTTGCGAAGCTCTTCGCAGTTTGCTATGATATTTTCAAGCTCATCTTTATATGCGGCAAACCGCTTTTTGTCTGCCGTAAGACCGGCTGCCATGGCGCAGAGCGATGCGCCCAAAGCGCCGCAGAGCGCCGCCGCGCCGCCGCCTCCGGGAACGGCATCGGTTGATGCCAGAGCTTCGCAAAAAGCTTCGCAGGAATTTTCAATAAGCATATTTCCCACCTCGGTTAGTTTCTGCATACAAATATATCACAGTATGAAGTTTTGTCAAATAAAGTGAGGATTTACAATGGAAATGAACGCATATTTCAAAAGCATTATCGAGCAGGACCGCTGTGCCGTGGTTGTCTGCGACACAAGCCACGAAATTATTTACATGAACCACGCGGCAAAGGCGCGGTATGCTGGTCGCGGAGGCGCTTCGCTTGTGGGAAAAAGTCTTCTGGACTGCCACGGAGCGCAGTCAAACGAAATGATAAAAAAGGTTCTTGCGTGGTTCGCGGCAAGCGGAGAAAACAATATTGTCTACACCAGCTTCAACGAAAAGGAACACAAGGACGTTTACATGGTTGCCCTGCGTGATGAGGGCGGAGAGCTCATCGGCTATTACGAAAAGCACGAATACCGCAATCGCGAAACCATGAAGATGTACGACCTCGAATAATAAGGAAAAGCACCGCTTGAGCGGTGCTTTTCCTTTTTATAATTTATTCAATTGAAATCATATAGTAGTAAACGGGCTGACCGCCGTTCACTGCGGAAACCTCCGCATCGGGAAGTGCGTTTTCAAGCATTTCCGCCGCCGCTTCGGCCTCATCGTCCTTTACGTCCTCGCCGTAATAAACGGTGACGATTTCGGGCTCAAGCTCCGCTGCGGATTTACCCACGGCCTCAAGTGCGCTGTCCATGGTTTTGAAGCTTCCGATGAGCTTGCCGTCAAGCAGGGTGAGATATTCGCCCTCGTGGATTTCGTAGCCGTCAAAATCGGAGTTGCGTGCGGCATAGGTGATCTGCGCGGTGTGAACTCCCTTGATGCTCTCGCTCATGGTCTCCACGATTTCCTCGGTTTCCGCCGAATTGTCGAAGTTCAGCATGGCGGTTACGCCCTGAGGTACGGTCTTGGTCTGGATAACCACAACCTTTTTCTCAGTAAGGGGTGCGCACTGCTCCGCCGCCATGATAATGTTCTTGTTGTTGGGAAGAACAAATACGGTTTCCGCGGGAGTGCGGTTTACTTCCTTGAGAATGTCCTCAGTGGAGGGGTTCATAGTCTGGCCGCCGGTGACGATTTTGTCTGCGCCAAGCTCGGAGAAGAGCTGTGCCATGCCGTCGCCTGCGCAGATTGCAACAACACCGTACTTCTTTTCGGGTGCGGCAATTTCATTTTCCTCTCCGCCCTCAAGCTCACGCTCGATTGCCTCAAGGTCATCGGTGCTCTGAGCCTTTCTGCCTGCGAGAATATCCTCATGCTGAGTACGCATATTCTCAATCTTCGCAAGCTCAAGCGTGCCGTACTTCTGGGACTTTGTGAGGGCTTCGCCGGGGATATTTGTGTGAACATGAACCTTGAAGGCCTCATCGTCCTCGCCGATTACGAGGCAGTCGCCGATGCTGGAAAGATATGCTCTGAGCGGAGTGAGGTCAACATCGGGGTCGTTCTTGCGGACGATGAAAACAGTATCGAAGGCAAAGGTGATTTCCTCGGTATCGAACACGTCAAAGGCGCCGCTTTCGTTTGCGATTGCGCCTGCGTCAACTGCCTTGGCAGGTGCGGAAATCTCACCTCTGAGGCTCTTCAGCATGGCTTCAAAGATAACCATGTAGCCCTTGCCGCCTGCGTCAACAACGCCCGCCTTCTTCAGTACGGGGTTGATGGTCATGGTGTCCTCAAGCGCCTTGCTGCCTGCCGCCAGTGACTTCTCCAGCATTTCCTCAAAATCGCTGCCCGTCTTGATGTAGGAAACGGCTTCCTCTGCGGAAAGGCGTGCAACGGTGAGGATCGTACCTTCGGCGGGCTTCATGACCGCCTTGTAGGCTGCGTCAACGCCGTCCTTCATGGCAGCGGCAAATTCCTTTGCTGCCACGGTTTCCATGCCCTTAAGGCGCTTGGAAATTCCGCGGAACAGCAGGGACAGAATAACGCCGGAGTTGCCGCGTGCGCCGCGGAGCAGCGCGCTTGCAACACAGTCAGCCGCAGCGGAAACCGCGGTGAAGCTCTTTTTGCGGAGCTCGGCTGCCGCGTTATTCATGGTAAGGCCCATATTTGTACCCGTATCACCGTCGGGAACGGGGAAAACATTCAGTTCGTTAATCAGCTGGGTATTGGCCGCCAGCGCCGCATCGGCGCAGAGTATCATTTCCTTGAATGCAGCGGCATCGATGTATTCTCTCAAAGCTTTATACCTCCGGGAGGGATTTCTCTATCTCAAAGTATACTGTCAGTCGGCTATGATGGTGTCCACAAAAACGTCAACACTCTTTACGGGAACGCCCGTGGCATTGGAAACCTTGTAGCTGACTTCCTTGATAATGCTGCGGCAGACGGCGCTGATGTTAACACCGCTGTCCACACCGATGTGGAGCTCAAGAGTCAGGCTTCCGTCGTCACCGAATTTGGTGAACACGCCCTTGGACATGGATTCGCGGCGCAGAAGCTGGAGGGGGCCGCCTTCCTTGCTGCGTCCTGCCATGCCTTTTACGCCAAAGCAGCTTGTTGCCGCAAGTCCCGCAATATTGGTGAACACATCGCTTGTGATGCTGATATTGCCTTTTTCATTGCTGATATTAACCATTAGTCAATACGGCTCCTTTCCGATACAAATGCTAGGATATTATAATACACCAAGCTAAAAAGCACAAGGAAAATTTTATTATTTACTTTGCATTTTAATAATGATAGACTTGATTTCACAGAAATAACATCATGGAGATGAAAAAATAATGAGAAAATTCAAGACCATGGACGGCAATGAGGCCGCCGCACACGTCAGCTATGCGTTTACTGAAGTAGCGGCAATCTACCCCATCACTCCGTCCAGCCCCATGGCAGACTTTGTTGACCAGTGGTCCGCAAAGGGTCAGAAG
>JAZRVW010000025.1:0-2929 GCA_045599385.1 Oscillospiraceae bacterium
CCTCGCGGCTTTCGTGAGGAAGCCCGAGGATAACGTGGGTTACGGTGTGAATGCCGATGGAGTTCAGCTTGCTGACAGCCTTGTCGTAAATCTCAAGGGGATAACCGCGGCGAATATATTCCGCAGTCTGCGGGTGAATTGTCTGCAGTCCCAGCTCAACCCATACGGGCTTGATGGCGTTTAGCTCATTCAGAAGCTCAAGCACACCGTCCCCGAGACAATCGGGACGTGTTGCGATTGAAAGCACGGCGATGTCATCACGCTCAATCACAGACATGAACAGGCTTCGCAAATACTCCACAGGAGCGTAGGTGTTGGTATAGGCCTGAAAATAGGCAATATAGTGGCTGCCTTTGAATTTTTCGGAAACGCGGCGCTTTGCGTCCTCAATCTGTGCGTCCATGCTCAAGGAGAGAGAAGGTGTAAAGTCGCCTGAGCCTCCCTCAGAGCAGAAGATACAGCCACGTGTACCGATTGTTCCGTCGCGGTTGGGGCAGCTCATGCCGCCGTTGAGACTGAGCTTATACAGTTTTTCACCGAACTGCGCAGTGCAGTAGTCATTGAGTGCAATCATAATTCTCCGTATCAAGCTTATATTAGCGTTATTAAAACATAAAACCGCCCAATTGAGCGGTTTTATATTATGTATTTTAAATCATATACTTCCTGATTGCTTCGCCGACCTCGTCGGGATCCATGGAAACACTGATTACGAATTCAATTTTTTCTCTTTCAGAGAAATTGTTCAGCCAGTCGAGGAACTCACCGAAGGCAACGGGATCCTTGTTGCTGACTATCTTATAGAAATTGTCTACATAGACATGGGCAATGTCGTAGTTGCCGGAATGCAGACCGCATATAAATCCCTTAATAAATTCATAGGAGCCGATGTCATAAACGCCTGCCTCAATTAGACGAGCCTGATAAGGAATGTCATAAGTGAGCTTCTTTTCCTTTTCGATGACAACGACGTCGCCGTTTTCCTTGTCGAGTGCTTCGCGAACCATATCCACGAGGCGCTTGGTCTTTCCGGAACCCTTCAGACCCATAATTAACTTAACCATGTTGACCACTCTCCTTGCTTGTTTTTAGTTTGTGGTTAATATACTTCTGACTTTAGATTAGCACTTTATTTAATGTAAAGCAAGCATAAAAGCACAAATATAAATTTTTGGTACAAAACGTACAAAAAGCGCAGCAGATTTTTTCTGCTGCACTTTTTAATGCTAATACCTAATAAAAAGCTTTAAGAATGAGCGAGGATGATTTTTGTCAGGCAAGGCGAAGACCGCAGGGAATACTGGCTATGTATTTCCAAGGGCTAAGCAGTGGGCCTCTATACGAACCCGTTTTTCACGGCACAGGGCATCCGCATACCGCGTTTTGCTCAATCACAATGCGACAGCATTCCTCAATCGCAAAGCCTTGTCTGCGAAAGCCCAGAGCCGTGAAAAATCTTCGACCTTAAACGAAGGTAATTTGCCCTTTATCAAGGCAGAGGACACAGGCGGGCTGACGCCCGCCAAGGACGATAACGCAGAGAAAGGGCAAAGGTTAGAGTTTAAGGCGGGTACGTATAGCGGCCCACTGCTTTAACGCAGCATGGCGGAAATCACACCGCTTCTAATTGAATGTTTTTATTAGGTATTAGTATAAATCAATCACGGTATTCAAATTCAAGGTTGTAGAGGCTTACGGTATCGCCGTCGCGAACGCCCATTTCCTCCATGCGCTGATATACGCCCGCTTCGCGCAGAACGCGGTCAAAGTACATCATGCTTTCGTTATCGTCGAAGTTGACGGTGCTCATGAGCTTCTGAAGCCAGGGACCCTCAACAACCCAAACGTCATCATACTGCTCAATTGTGAGCGCCTCGGAGGTGTCGATAACGGGCTCGGGAGGAACGTAGTCTGCCTCAAAGCGAATGACAGGAGGAAGCTCTCTGAGGTGATTTGCGGCAACCTGAACAAGCTCGTGTGTGCCGTTGTGGGTTGCGGCGCTCATTTCAAAAAATTCGTAGCCGAGTGCCTCAACGTGCTCACGCAGGGCATCAATGTTCGTGCGGTCATCTCCGCAGAGGTCACACTTGTTTGCGGCAACAATCTGCATGCGCTCCGCAAGCTCGGGACTGTATTCCTTAAGCTCTGCGTTAATCGCATCAAAGTCTTCAACGGGGTCGCGTCCTTCGCTGCCGGAAACATCAACAAGATGAATCAGCAGACGGCAGCGGTCAATGTGACGCAGGAAGTCGTGACCGAGACCTGCACCCTCCGATGCGCCCTCAATGATGCCGGGGATATCCGCCATTACAAAGCTTCGGCCCTCGTCAACAAACACCACGCCCAGATTGGGAAACAGAGTAGTGAAGTGGTAGTTTGCGATTTTCGGGTGTGCCTTGCTTACGACGGAAAGCAGAGTGCTTTTGCCAACGTTTGGAAATCCCACAAGACCTACATCGGCGAGAAGCTTCAGCTCAAGGGTAATGTCGTGGCTTTCGCCGGGCAGACCGGGCTTTGCAAAGCGGGGTACCTGACGAGTGGGGGTTGCAAAATGCTTGTTGCCCCAGCCGCCTTTACCGCCGCGGCAGACAATGTAGTCCTCACCGTCGGACATATCGTGCATGATGCCGCCGGTTTCGGTATCGCGGATAACGGTGCCACGGGGAACGCGGATAAACATGCTTTCGCCGTCCTTGCCGGAGCAGCGTTTGCCCTGGCCGTCGGAGCCGTTGCCCGCAACGTATTTGCGCTTATAGCGGAAGTCCATAAGGGTGGACATGTTGTCGTCAACTACAAAAACAATGTCGCCGCCCTTGCCGCCGTCACCGCCGTCGGGACCGCCTGCCGCGACGTATTTTTCGCGGTGGAATGCAACAGCGCCGTTGCCGCCGTTGCCCGCCTTGACGGTTATTCTTGCTTTATCTACAAA
>JAZRVW010000026.1:0-3391 GCA_045599385.1 Oscillospiraceae bacterium
TCTTCCGCAGCATTCCTTATATTTAAGTCTGCGGCTGCCGTCGGCCTTCATCTTGCCGCAGGGGCAGGGGTCATTGCGTCCGGGCTTGGGTGCCTTTTTCACGGGCTTTTTCTTTTCGCTGCCGTCGCCGCCAACATTGGCAACAGCGTTCTTGGAAACGGCCTTGCGCTCCATGGGACGTCTTACGTATGCGGTATAGATACGGCGCACGGTTTCCTCGCGGATACCGCTTATCATGGCCTCGAACATATCGAAGCCCTCCTGCTTATAGGCATCAATGGGCTTGGTGTTGCCGTATCCGCGCAGGCCGATGCCGCGCTTGAGCTCGTCCATTGCGTCAATCTGGTCCATCCAGTATTCATCGACAACGCGGAGCATGATTACGCGCTCCACCTCGCGCATAAGCTGCTCGCCCATGGCCTTTTCTCTGGCATCATAGACCTTCATTGCGGTTTCATACACGGCGTCGCTGACTTTTTCGGGGCTTACCCTGCCCTTGAAGTCCTCAAATTTCACGGAATGCCTGGGCAGGAAGTACTTTTCAAAGGGCGCAACCGCCGTATCGAGCATTTCCTGGTTTTCGGCAGATGCTCCGCCGAGACCGTCGGTTACGGTGGAGCTGATGAACTCCTTCACCATTCCATTTATATGCTCACGGAGCTCCTCACCGTCAAGCACCTTGCGGCGTTCATCGTAAATAATGTTACGCTGCTGGTTCATAACGTCGTCATACTCAAGGACATTCTTTCGGCGCTGGAAGTTCTTGCTTTCAACGGTTTTCTGGGCGCGTTCAACCGCATCGGACAGCATTTTGGCGTCAAGTGCCTCGTTTTCGTCCATGTTGAAGGTGTCCATAATATTCTTGAATCTGTCGCTGCCGAAAAGACGCATGATGTCATCGGTGGCGGCAATGTAAAAGCGGCTTTCGCCGGGGTCGCCCTGACGGCCGGCACGGCCGCGGAGCTGATTGTCAATACGGCGGGATTCATGGCGCTCGGTGCCGAGAATGAAAAGTCCGCCTGCCTCTCTGACCTTTTCCGCCTCCGCGGAACAGACCTGCTTATGAGCGTCCATGCGCTCATGGAACATTTTGCGGGCATTGAGGATATCCTCGTTATCCGTTTCGGCATAACCCGTTGCCTCGGCGATAATCTCATCGGCAAAGCCTGCCTTGCGCAAATCAATCTTGGCAAGATATTCCGCGTTGCCGCCCAGCATGATATCGGTGCCGCGGCCTGCCATGTTTGTGGCGATGGTTACAGAGCCGAGCTTGCCTGCCTGGGCGATGATTTCAGCTTCCTTGTCATGATACTTCGCGTTGAGCACATTGTGCTTTATGCCCTTGCGCTTGAGAAGCGTGGAAAGATATTCGCTCTTTTCAACGGAAATGGTACCAACCAGCACGGGCTGACCTTTTTCGTGGCACTCGATTATCTGACTGATGATTGCATTGTTCTTTCCGTTGTCGTTTTTGAAGATAACGTCGGGGTGGTCAATTCTCTGTACGGGCTTGTTGGTGGGGATTTCAACAATATCCAGCTTATAGATGGTGCCGAATTCCTCTTCCTCGGTGAGTGCGGTACCCGTCATGCCCGACAGCTTGTCGTAAAGACGGAAGTAGTTCTGGAAGGTGATGGTGGCAAGGGTCTTGTTTTCGTTCTGAACGTCAACGTGCTCCTTTGCCTCGATTGCCTGATGCAGACCCTCGCTGTAGCGGCGGCCCAGCATTACGCGGCCCGTGAACTCGTCAATGATAAGCACTTCGCCGTCTTTAACAAGATAGTCAACGTCGCGCTTCATTATGCCGTGGGCGCGGAGTGCCTGATTTATGTGGTGGCTGAGAGTGCCGTTTTCCATGTCGGAATAGTTCTCAAGTCCGAAAACGCGCTCCGCCTTCTTTACGCCCCGTGCGGTAAGCACGGCAGTTCGTGCCTTTTCATCAACAACGTAGTCGGCATCGAGGTTTTCGTCTTCCTCCTCCTTGGTGTCAATGGAGGTATAGACCTTTTTCTTCAGCGTGCAGACAAAATCGTCGGCCTTGCGGTAAAGGTCGGTGCTTTCATCGCCCTGACCGGAAATGATAAGCGGGGTTCTGGCTTCATCGATAAGAATGGAGTCCACCTCGTCGACGATGGCGAAGGAGTGTCCGCGCTGAACCATGTTTTCCTTATAAAGCGCCATGTTGTCACGCAGATAGTCAAAGCCCATCTCGTTGTTGGTGCCGTAGGTGATGTCAGCGGCATAGGCCGCCTGACGCTCCTTGTTGCTGAGTCCGTGGACGATAAGTCCAACGGAAAGTCCCATGAAGCGATGCACCTTGCCCATCCATTCGCTGTCGCGGCGGGCAAGATAATCGTATACCGTTACAACATGGACACCGTTTCCGCTCAACGCGTTCAGATACGCAGGGAGCGTAGCGACAAGTGTTTTTCCTTCACCTGTTTTCATTTCGGCAATTCTGCCCTGATGAAGAATGATACCGCCTAAAATCTGCACGCGGAAATGGCGCATATTCAGCACCCTCCATGACGCTTCGCGGCAGGCGGCAAACGCCTCAACAAGAATGTCGTCAAGGCTTTCCCCGTTTTCAAGTCTCTGTTTAAAATACGGTGTTTTCGCTTTCAGCTCCTCGTCCGTCAGTGCCTTATATTCATCCTCTAAGGCAAGCACGCTGTCAGCAATGGATGAAATTCTTTTTATTTCCTTTGATGAATAATCACCGAAAAGTTTTTTAAAAAGACCCAATTGTATCACCTCTCAATAGTTATCAATGTATTATATCATATAAATGCTGTGAAAAAACAAATTTTTTATTAACGAACATTCTATTGATAAAATTATCTTTATTTGCTATACTGTTGACGAAACAAAAATAAAGGAGCTGTTCATATGCCAAAGCGCAAGGATTATCTGTCATGGGATGAATATTTTATGGGCATCGCCATGCTTTCATCCTACCGCAGTAAGGACCCGAATACGCAGGTAGGCGCCTGTATCGTCAACTCAAGCAACAAAATCATGTCGGTAGGCTATAACGGACTGCCGATAGGCTGCAGTGACGATGAGTTTCCGTGGGAACGTGAAAATGCGGAGGCTGACCCGTATAACGCAAAGTATATGTACGTGACTCACTCGGAGATGAATGCGATACTCAATTTCCGCGGCGGTTCTCTTGAGGGCAGCAGACTTTACGTTACACTGTTCCCGTGCAACGAATGCACAAAGGCCATTATTCAGGCCGGAATCAAGACGGTCATCTATAACGATGACAAGTACGCCGGTACTGCGACGGTGAAAGCCGCGAAAAGAATGATGGAGGCTGCAGGAGTCAGCTACATAAGATACGGGGCGACCGGCAGGGAGATAAAAATAAGAGTTTAATTTGAATCAG
>JAZRVW010000027.1:0-17605 GCA_045599385.1 Oscillospiraceae bacterium
GACTACAACGTTCAGAAGATTACTCCCAAAGACATCTCCGACGTATACACGCTGTGCAAGAGCAACATGAAGTACTTTGAATACATGGGCAGCGTTCCCACCGTGGAAAGCCTCACGGACGTAATCAGCGAGCTTCCCGACGGCAAGGAGGAAACCGACAAGCACTTTGTGGGCTTCTACGAGGGCGAAAAGCTTGTTGCGATCCTTGACCTCATTACCGGTTATCCCGAAAATGACGATGCCTTCATCGGCTGGTTCATGGTGGACGCGGAAATGCAGAGACAAGGCATCGGCTCACAGATTTTCGCCGACGTGCGTGCCGCAATGAAGGCGCAGGGCTTCGATTATCTCTCTCTGGGCTGTGTCAAGGACAACACCGAATCCATTGCCTTCTGGGAGGCGCAGGGCTTCACTCCCGTGGGTGAGGAAACCGACAAAGGCGAATACACACTCATTAAAATGGAAAGGGCAATTTAAGTATGAAAAAGAAACCCACCCTTGACGAAAAGCTTCACTCACGCCAGCTTGGGCTTCCCAACGGCTTTGTTTACACCGTCCTCAGACTTGTAATGTGGATACTGAACAAGAAAACAAAGACCAGCTTCACCTTCAACGCCTATCCCGGCAAGGAAAAAGGCCCCATCGTCTACATAGCAAACCATGCTTCCCGTGTGGACTATCAGTTCACCGCACCCGCCTGCTACCCCAAGAAGCTCAACTACGTTGTGGGCTACAATGAGTTTTTCCGCTTTCCCAACTGTCTGCTGCTTAAGCTCATGAACGTTATCCCCAAGAAAAACTTTACTCCCGACACCTACACAATACGTCAGATTCTCCGCGTTGTTAAAATGGGCGGAAGCATCTGCATAATGCCCGAGGGCATGAGTTCCATTACAGGCATGGCTCAGCCCGTAATTCCCGGCGGCGCAAAGCTTCTGAAAAAGCTGGGACTTCCCGTCTACTACTCCAAGATTTCCGGCGGATATATGACCTACACCAAGCATTGCCTTGATGAACGCGTGGGCCGCGTTGACGTTTCCGTCAATCAGATGTTCACCGCCGAGGACGTTAAGAGCATGAGCCTTGAGGAAATCGAGGACACCATGAACAGACTTCTTGCCCATGACGACTATATCTGGAACAAGGAAGCACAGGTCTCCTTCAAGGGAAAAGGAAAAATGGCAAAGAACCTTGACACCCTGCTTTATATGTGTCCCAAATGCGGCGCCATGTACAACATGGAATGCTCGGGCAACACCATGAAGTGCCTCTCCTGCGGCAACACCGTGGAGCTTGACGAAAAGTACAACCTCTTCCCCGTGGGCAATTCCGAATGCCCCAATCTCGTCACCGACTGGACGATTGCGGAGCGCAAAAAGGCCGCCGAGGACGTGCGCAAGCCCGGTTTCAGCTACTCCGGTCACGTTAAGGTGGGCGTTCTTCCCGAATACAAGGTGCTGACCGGTGATAAAACCTCCATCATCTGCGGCGAGGGCACACTCACACTTGACAAGGCAGGTCTGCATTTTGACGGCGTTCTTAAGGACGAGCCGTACAAATTCGACCTCTCCTCCGAGCAGGTGCCGACCTTCGGAATGTGCACCGACATCACCCGCTTCTACACCTTCGTGGAGGGAAAATTCATCGAGTTCTACCCCGACAAAAACGACGTTCTCCGCTGGGATCATCTCACGGAGGAAATGCACCGATATAACGGCGGCAAATGGCAGAACACCGATTACAGACACACATTGCCGTAAAAAAAGACACCCCGTGGGGTGTCTTTTTTTATTTGTGATTATTCTGCGGTGGGGAATACGAGGATTTCCATGTCGCTCATGGGATAGGTGCAGCAGGGGTGGATCCACTCAAACTTCTTGTCCGCAAGTCTTCTTCCGTCAGCTTCCTTCGGGCAGTAGTACTTGCCGGAAACAAGCTTGGAATGGCACCAGCCGCACTCGCCGCTGCGGCAGTGGGAGGGAGCCTTGATGCCCGCCTTTTCCATTGCCCACAACAGAGTTTCGCTTGCCTTGCAGGGAACGGTCTGCTTCTTGCCGCGGATATCAACGGTGAGCTTAAACTCCGCGTCCTTCTTATCTGCGGGGAAGTCGGCGTTATTAACTGCGCCCATATAGTCGCCCGACATTTCCATGCGGTAGCGGCGCTTGGGAAGACCGAGCTTCTTGCATTCGCCCTCGCCGAAAACATACATTGCCTTGGGGCCGCACATGAAGACGGAGTAGTCGCCCTCGGGAGCGTACTTCTTAATGAGCTCTGCGGTGAGGAAGCCGTGCTCGAAGCCGTCCTTTTCCTCGTGGGACAGAACGTGAACGACCTTCACCTTGCCGTCTGACTTTGCTGCCAGCTCTTCGATTTCGTCCTTCAGCAGAATGCCGTCGGCAGTGCGGCTGCCGTAGAGAATGGTAAGGTTAAAGTCCTCAATGCCGTCTACGATTGCGGCTGCCATGGAGTAGAAGGGTGTGATGCCGCTGCCGCCTGCAAGGGCGATGACGTTCTTTGCATCACGCAGCTCCTGATAGTAGAAATCACCGAGAGGTCCGGAGATGTCAACCTCGTCGCCTTCCTTCCATGTGCTGAGAATATGCTTGGAGGCATAGGAGGGATTGGTGAGCTTGATGGTGAGGGTGTAGCTTGTATTCTCGGTACCGAGAGCGTCCTTGGGATTGCTTCTTATGGTGTAGGGCTTATTTACAGGTGCGCCGTCAATGTTCAGGGAAACGGAAACATACTGGCTTGCGCGGAAGTATGCCATTTCCTTTGTGCCCTTTGCCTCGTTGGGAACAAGAGTGAAGCTCTTGGCATCGCCGTGGTCAACGACCTTTGCGATGATGCAATGCTGTACTGCGGGGTGCAGGCGCTTTGCCAGAATGTTGGGGTTGTAAATGGATTTGGGCAGGGTGGCGGGTGCTGCCTCGATGGCCTTGGTTCGTGTCTTTACCTCGCCAAGAAATGGGAAGGGAGTCAGACCCTTGAGGCCCTTTTTATCATACTTGTATTTTGCCATTTTACTTGCCCTCCTTCATGTCCATAATCATGTATCTCGCCTGCTCTGCGCCGGAGAGATAGGCCTGGGAGTAGCCGTCCATCTGGGTGCCGTGGCCGCCAACGAAGCGCAGACCCTTGACGGTGTAGTCCTCGTGATGACCGGACTGTACACGGGGGAACATTCCGTCCCAGGTGCGTGGGTAGTAGCCGTAAACGTCGCCCTTGGGGGTGCCGAGATAGCGCGCCCAGGTCATCGGTGACGCTACAACGATTTCTTCAATGTGGCTCTTGATATCGCAGCCGGTGACTTCCTCATAGCGCTCAACGCACTCACGGGCGATCTTGTCCTTAATCTTGAAGTATTCTTCCTCGGTGACGTTCTCAAAGGCATCGCCGTCATAGAACTTGGAAAACTGCAGGAATGCTCTTCCCTCGCCTGCCGCGTCGGGCAGCGCCGCGCAGAGATTGGTGACGGTGATGTCCTTATGAGTTTCGATGCTGTTTGAGGAGAGGAACTGCTCGTGGTTATCGGGAGTGTAGCGCATAAAGGTGTCGTAATTCTTGAGACCGATTTCCTCTGCGGAGGCGTCAAGACCAAGATACACGGTAAATGCCGCCTGAGCCAGCTTTCTGGCGTTCATGGCGTGCAGGTCGCGCTCGGGAATTTCGTTGTGGTCAACCATGCGGTCAAAGACCACGTGGGGCATGAGGTTGGAGATGACGTAGCCGCATTCGATGTATTCGCCGCTTGCCAGCTCAACGCCCTTGACCTCATTGTTTTTGATATCGATTTTTTTGACCTCGGTGTTATACCAGATATCTCCGCCCAGCTCACGAATGCGCTGGTCGTATGCCAGGGAAATCTCGTGGCTGCGGTTTTTGGCAAACCAGGGCAGATGGGTCAGGTAAACGTAGGTCATGTAGGTGTAGACCGCAAAGCTCATTTCCGTGGAGTCGGCGGCTACATAGGTCCAGTAGCTTTCAAAAATCTGCTTTGCCTTTTTGGGAACGCCGATGCGGTCCAGCATCTCGTCGCAGGGCACGGGAACGACACGCATGAGGTCATAGTACTTCAGCAGCATTTCCACCTTTGCGGGAGGTGAAGGCTCGTTGTTATGCTCGGCGAGCCAGTCAACACCGTCATGCAGCATGCGTCCAAGCTCCATAACCGTGGTCATGCTCTCACGGGAGCCGGGCACCTGACGCTCCATCTCGTCGATGAAGTTCTGCACGCCTGCGGGCATTGCAACGTTAAATCCGTCCTCGTTGGTCGCAACGGAGGCGAAGGATTCGTTGGCAGAGCACCATTCAACGTCCAGCTTGTACTTGTCCTGAAGCAGCTTTCTTACTGCGCCCAGAGGACGACCTTCCTTGCCGTCACCCATCTGGCACAGCTCGTGAAGGGTAGCCTCGAACTCATAGTTGCCTCTTTTGAAGCTTGTTGCGCAGCCGCCGGGCAGGTTGTGCTTTTCAAGCACAAGCACCTTCTTGCCTTCGGTGGCAAGATAGCAGGCGGCGGAAAGACCGCCGTTGCCGGCACCGACGACTATTACGTCATATTTGGCCATGTGTTTTCCTCCTGTAAGAATAATAAAAATTATTTTTGCTTAATGTTAATATTTTGGCTATCTCCTTTTTAATTTTAACCTACAACTCAAATAATAACAATATTTTTGTGTTAATTGCTTGACGAAATAATTTGTCCAGTTTTGTGCAAATATGTCAAAAATCTTTTTTCCGTAATAAAAAAAGCACCTGAGCTTTCACTCAGGCGCTTCCGATTATTCGTCAATTTCCTTATACAGAGTAATTCCCTTTCTCTTGTGGGCGCTGTTGCGGTGGTAGCGGTCGATAATCTTCTTATCGCGCTCCTCTGCCTCGCCCGTGAGAATATAGGTGTCAATGGCGTTATAGGTAACGCCCATTTCGTTTTCGTCGGTCTGTCCTTCAAAAAGTCCCGCAGAGGGCGCCTTATTGATGACGCAGGCAGGTGCGGTGAGCCATTTCAGGAACTCAATGACCTCTGTTGCGGTGAGGTCGGAAATGGGATTAAAGTCGCAGGCACCATCGCCCCACTTGGTGTAATAGCCCATGTATCTCTCGCTGCGGTTGCCGGTACCGGCCACAAGGCGATACTCAGATGCGGCAATTGCGTACAGCGTGGTCATTCGCAGACGGGGTGCGATGTTATTTACCGCCGCATTGGTAAGAGTTGTGATACCCTGAAGTCTGTCAATCTCAGCCTGACGCACATCGGTGAGGTCTATGACGCGGCTTTCGATGCCGAAATGCTCGGCAACCTCCTTTGCGTCATTCATGTCGGATTCAAAGTTGCGCTTAGATGCGCAGGGCATCATGATGCCTACGGTGTTTTCGCAGGCGAACTTGCACAAAATGCCCACAAGGGCGCAGTCCTTGCCGCCGGAGTTGCCGTAAACGATGCCGTCAACGCCGCTTGTTTCCACAAGGTTTCTTATAAATTTTACTCTTTCGGTAAATTCCTTTTCATAGTCACGCATTATTATCGCTCCGTTTCATTTAACAGATAATATGTAATTTTATTATATACAATATGATATGTCAAGCATGCCGCTGACACGCGCAAGTGTGGAGATAATATACAAAAAACGCATATTTACACAAAAAAGTACATATAAACCGTTAGTTTTCGCTTTTTTCTGAACATTTCAGGCACATTCTTTGGGTCGGGCTTGAATAAAAGCCAAAGGTGTGGTATAATCCCTAAAATATAATATTAAAAAGTATAATTTCACATATGTATCACAAGACAAGGAGACGTTCTGAATGAAACGATGTTTATCCTTCCTTCTCGCGCTTGTCCTGGTTCTGACTCTCGTACCCGCCTACGCTTTTGCTGACGGTGATATGCACGCAAGTGAACTCATTAAAAGCTACATAAAGAGCAAAGAAGGCCTGGCTCTGACGGCATATATCAATCCGGGCGAAACAAACTACACCATCGGCTACGGCCACTGCGCTACGGATATTTATCCCGGCATGACCATTACCGAGGCTCAGGCTAACGCCTATTTTGAGCAGGACATCAAGCGTTTTGAAAAGGGCGTAAACGATTTTGCCAAGAAGTACAATCAGAAGCTGACGCAGAACGAGTTTGACGCCATGTTCAGTCTCTGCTACAACTTCGGCGAGACATGGTATGACTATTACACGGGCTGGCGCCTCAGCACCTACATGAAAAACGGCTACAAAAACTATCCCAAGCAGGAGATAGCCGACGCCATGGCAGTTCTTTGTTCCGCAGGCGGAATTCTTTACAAGGGCCTTGTAGAGCGCCGTCTGCAAGAGGCAAACCTTCTGCTTTACGGCGATTCTCCCTTTGAGGCCTATGACAAGCACTTTGTCTACATATCAATGGACGCAGGCAGCTACAGCATTTCCACCGGCAACCGCGTTGCCGTTTTCACAAAAGGTGAACCCTACGGCAAGCTGCCCACAGTCTCCCGAAGCGGCTACTATTTCGCAGGCTGGAAAGCAAGTGACGGCACAGTCATTACAAACAGCACCGTTGCCACAAATAGCTACTGGAACGTGACTCCCGTGTGGTCAACAACTCCCCCCGTACCCACCTATCAGCTCACCGTCAACGGCGGAAGCGGAAGCGGAAGCTATACCGCAGGAACCGTTGTCAAGCTCGTTCCCGACTCCAAGCCGGGCTATGTATTTACGGGCTGGAGCGGCGATATTACACCCACAAAAAACTCCGACGGCAGCTACTCCGTCACAATGCCGAAAAAGAGCATCACCGTAACCGCAAACTTTGCAGTCAGCAAATGTCAGTACGGCGATGACTGCCCCTCAAAAAGCTTCACCGATGTGTCCAAAACCTTCTGGGCTCACGCGGAAATTGACTATGCGATAAGCATGGGGCTTTTCAAGGGCACCTCAGCCACCACCTTTGCTCCCGACATGGAGATGAACAGAGGAATGCTCGTTACTGTGCTGTACCGTCTTGCAGGCTCGCCCAGCGTTGCGGGGCTTGAAAACGAGTTCCCCGACGTTGTGAAAAACGCCTACTACGATGCAATCCTGTGGGCGCACGCAAACAACATTGCCCATGGCTTCAACGACGGCACCTTCCGTCCCAATGACCCCATAACACGCGAACAGTTTGCAACCTTCCTCCAGCGTTTTGCCGCAAACATCTATAATTTCGATACTGAATCGGCACATTACGCCGACCTCAGCAGGTTTACAGATGCCGCCGAGGTTGACACTGCATACCGCGAGTCAATGAGTTGGGCCGTAGGCGAGGGCATAATCAACGGCACGTCCTCAACAACCTTAAGCCCGAACAACTGCGCAACACGCGCGCAGGTTGCGGTAATCCTCTGCCGCTTTACCTCAAACGCATAATTTAACATGTAAAAAGCTCCGTATCAGTGATACGGAGCTTTTTGTTTTCTGTTAAATTCCGTAGACCGTTACCAGCACCACCACATAGGCTGCATAGGCAAGCAGTAAAAGTATGCCCTGCCAGCGATGAAATCTGCCGGAAATCAGCGGGGGCAGAATTGCCAGAAGCGTCATGCCGAAGCACACCGGCATATCCAGCGCATAGGACTGGGGAGCAATCTTGAGTCCGCCGCCTGCCACCGCGGAGCAGATGGGCAGAATCAAAGCAAGGTCGATTACATTTGCGCCCAGAATGTTTCCGATGGACATGGAGGCTTCTTTCTTTCTGATTGCGGTGAGCGTGGTGATGAGTTCGGGAAGCGAGGTGCCTATTGCCACCATGGTTACACCCACAATGGCGGCGGGAACGCCCATGAGAAGTGCAAGCTCACTGCCGTATTCGATGAGAAGGTTTGAGCCGAGTACGATAGCCGCAATGCCGAAAATGAACAGCAGCACGTTTGAGGGAAGGTCTTTTCTGTCCACACTTTCGCGGGCTTCTGAGCCGAGGTCCTTTTTGCCGTCGCGTATATTGTCCCAGATGTAAACGCCGAAGATGACAAACAGGAGCAGACTGGGTACAAGGTTAAGCACGCCGTTTACGCAGAGCAGCCACAGAAGAAGCGCCGCACCCGACATGAGAACAGCCTTCAGCCAAAGCTGGCTGCGTTTGATTGCCGAGGGGATACACACAAGCGAAATACCCATGATAAGACCGATATTTGCGGTTACGGAGCCGACCGCATTGCCGACGGCCATGTCAAGCTCACCGTTGATAACGCCCGTAACGGAAACAGTAAGCTCGGGCAGAGTTGTGGCAATGCTCACTATGGTAGCACCGATGATAAATTTGGGAATGCCCGTAAGGTTTGCAAACCATACTGCCGCATCAACAAACCAGTCGCCGCCCTTGATGATAAGCACAAGGCCGACTATAAAAAGAATTATTGTAAGTGCAATATCCATTATCTCTATGTTATTCCTTTTCAAAATCACAGCGATGGCTTTTTACCATCGCTGTTTTCTTAATCTTCAGGCTCAATATCGGGTATTTCCTCTGTAGGTTCGGGAGTGGGCTCGGGAATCTTTTCAAAGGTAACCATTATTGTATGCTCCGAGGTTATATAGGACAGAGTGTAGCTACTGAGCTGGCCCATATCCGCGCCGTCAACCACAACAGACTGCACCTCGTAGCCTTCGTCGGGGGTAAAGCTTACGGTGATGCTTCCCCACGCGTCAACCTTAACTCTGCCGTTGGGATTTGCTGTGCCGCCGTTGCCTGCGGATACAAACACGGTGTACTCGCTGAGCTTCGGCTCGCCGTTTTCGTCAGTATCCATGCTCGCCGTGCTTGTAACAACATCATCGTCGTTGGGCTTTACAACACCGGGCTTAAAATCGAACATACCCTGGGCGAAGCAGGTTATAACAAGTGCAACCGCAATCATCAGAAGCACAATGGTAATTATCCACTTTGTGCGGTAACTCATACTGCGTTTTTCTTTTCTTTTTCTATCTTTGCTCATTCTGAACGCTCCTCGCAGTTTTACTGCTTTGCTGTACCGCCCTGCTTGGGCTTGGGTTTTCCGTGATGGTAATAACGGCGGCGGTTATTGTTTTTCTTTTCTCCGCCTGCCGCCGTACCGCCCTGCTTCTGCTGAGGCTTTACCTGCTGGGGCTTCACGGTTGTTTTATTTTCACCGGCGGGCTTGCTTTCCTGCACGGGCTTTGCCTCGGTCCTGGGAGAATTGGGCTTGCCGTGGTCTTTTCCGCCGCGGTGATTCTTCGGCTTTGGGCTTGCAGACTTGGGCTTTGCCTCGCCTGCGTTCGCCTTGGGTGCGGAAGTCTTTTCTTCGCTCTTGGACTGAGAGGGCTTGCTGTGGCCCTTTCCGCCGCGGTGTGACCTGCGGTTGTGGGGCTTCTTCGGCTGCTGTTCGGGCTTGGGTGCTTCCTCAGTTTCGGGCTCGGCATTGACAAGCATCTCGGGAATTGCCCATTCGTCCTCGATTTCCTCCTCTTCCTCTTCGGGAACGGGAATATACTTGAGAACAGAGGGCGGAGTTTCGCCGTCCTTGGGTCTGCCGCCGGGTACGGTTGCAACCTCAACCGCGCGGTAGGTCTTCACCGTATCGTCTCCCTCGCCGTCAAGCTTCACCTTTACAAGCTGACGCAGAAGATTTACCTGCGTTACGGTGCCGTAGCCTGCGGGTGTTTCAACAAATGCACCCTGCTTCGGTACGTTCTTAACAAGCTCCTCATAGGCCTCCTGCTCATAGCGCAGGCAGCACATGAGTCTGCCGCAGGAGCCCGAAATCTTGCTGGGGTTCAGCGACATAGACTGCACCTTTGCCATCTTCGTGGACACCGGCTGGAACTCGTCAAGGAATTTACTGCAGCAAAATGGTCTGCCGCATATGCCGAGTCCGCCCAGCATTTTTGCCTCATCGCGCACGCCTATCTGGCGAAGCTCAATGCGGTTGCGGAAGATGCTTGCAAGGTCCTTTACCAGCTCACGAAAATCTACTCTTCCGTCGGAGGTGAAGAAGAACATGGTCTTGTTGCCTTCAAAATTGCACTCAACGTCAACAAGCTTCATATCAAGGCCGTGCTCGGCAATCTTCTGCTTGCAGATTTCAAAGGCTTCCTTCTCACGCTTTTTATTGTACTCGGCAACACGCAGGTCGTCCTCTGTAGCGACGCGCACAACGGGGCGCAGAGGCTGTACCACTGCGGTATCCTCAACCATGTGATTGCCGTGGCAGCAATCGGCAATTTCCATTCCCTTTGAGGTTTCAACAATAACCTGCTGGCCGCTTTTCACGGTTTTGCCCTCGGGGGAAAAGAAATAGCTTTTGCCGCGGTTTTTAAATTTTACACTTATTACTTCAGTCAATTTATTTCCTCGTTTCCTTTGCGGGCAGACTTCTCACCGCCAGCAATCCGAAAATATTTTTTACACCCGTGTTGACTTTGAGATATTCAAGGCACCTGTCCAGAAGTCCTACGCAGTCCATGAGCTGCTTTCTGTCCTGCCATATACTTTCACGTCTTCCGCAGAGCATATCGGTCATGCGCAGCTTCACGGCGTTCAGGAACTCCGCAGCCGTTCTGAAATCAGTGCCCTCGCGGGATACACACCATGCCATAAGCTCAGCGTCGCTGTTTTTCTCAAGGCAGGCAATGTACTCCTCGGCCATCTCGGCGATTTCCCCGTTTTCACTTTCGTCTTCGGCGTTTTTACGGAGCATTGCGCAGCGTGAGCGCACCGTCACAAGCAGCTTTTCGGGGTTTGCCGTGGACAGAATGAAGTTAACGTTCTTCGGCGGCTCCTCAAACAGCTTCAGGGCGGCATTCTGGGCGTTCACATTCATTGTGTCCGCCTCTTCGATAATGTAGACCTTCGCACCTGCCTCGTTTGGCAGAATATAGGCATCGGCGGACATATCTCTTATCTGGTCAATCAGAATTTCGCGCTTCTCCCTGCCCTTGTCGTCAACAAGATGCTTTATTACCGTCAGGTCCGGGTGAACCCCCGCGGAAACCTTCATGCAGTCGCGGCAGACTCCGCAGGGCTTTCTGCCCTCGGCAGAGCACAGCATTTTTGCCGCAAGCTCCATGCACAGCCTTGTGCGCACCGTCTCGGAATCAGATGAAACTATATACGCATGCGACAGCTTATCCACGGGCATACTCCTTTACATACCTAATACTAATCCCTAATAAAAACATTCAATTAGAAGCGGTGTGATTTCCGCCATGCTTCGTTGAAGCCCTTGGAAATACATAACCAGTATTCCCTGCGGTCTTCGCCTTGCATGACAAAAATCATCCTCGCTTCATTCTTAAAGCTTTTTATTAGGCATTAGTATAATCAGTTTATTTTACTATCTTATCACGCTTAAGTCAAATAAAAAAAGACCGCCTCAGGCGGTCTTTTGAAAATATCGCGGATTACTGGTTTGCTTCGATATACTCAATCAGCTTGCCGACGACGGTGAGCTCTGCGGCTTCCTCATCGGAAATGGAGAGGCCGAACTCGTCCTCAACGGACATGATGAGTTCAACAACATCAAGAGAGTCGGCACTGAGATCTTCTACGATGTTGGTTTCTGCGGTAATGCTGTCTGCGGAAACCTCGAACTGCTCTGCGAGAATGTTCTGAATCTTTTCAAGTATCATAATTATACCTCCTGACTGATGGGGCTTATGCCCACTCACGACTCTTGGGTTTGTTTGCGTCGGGCTGAGGTCTGTCGTAGGAAACGACTACGCGACGGTTGGGTTCGGTACCCGTTGAGCTTGTTGTTACGCCTTCATAATCCTGAAGGGCAGTATGAATAATGTGACGCTCATAAGAATTCATGGGCTCGAGTGCCATGCTGCGCTTGTACTTGATTACCTTTGCGGCCATCTTCTCCGCAAGGTGAACAAGGGATTCCTCGCGCTTTGCACGGTAGCTCTCCGCATCAACGCTGATGTGCATGTGCTTATCGCTTCCGCGATTGATAACATAGTTGGTGAGATGCTGGATTGCGTCCAGAGTCTCGCCGCGACGGCCGATTACCGCGCCCATATTGGGACCTGACAGATTTACATTCACGCCCTTGTTCTCTCTCGGGGTGATTTCAATCTCAGCCTCGGTTCCCATGCGCTTAAGAAGACCTGTGAGGAAGCTTCTGATTTCGGCGTACTCCGCGCACTCCTCCACAGCGGGCTTTTCCTCCGCCGCTTCGCAGACTGCTTCGGGAGTCTCTTCAGGCTCATCGGGTGCCTCGTACTGCACACGTACGATTGCATCGGTCTTGCCTATTCCGAAAATACCGGGCTTTGCGCGCTCGACAATCTCAACGGAAACGTCGTCACGGTCAAGTCCGAGCTCCTCAAGTGCAGCCTTTATGGCTTCATCTTCGGTGCGGCCGGATTTTTCCAAAGACTTAATCATAATTCAATTTCTCCTATAATCATTCTCCGGCAGACGCTTCTTCCATCTCGGGAATTGCGTTTTCCTCAGGAACGACATATTCAGTATCAAAGCGCCTGGGGTCGTAATTACGGCCTCTTGCGTAGCGGCGGTTGCCTACCTGGGAAGCGGGAATTTCCTGCTTGCCCTGGCCGAGACGCTCACGGCGTGCCTCGCGCTCTGCCTTTTCTGCGGCAGCCTTGCGGACATCACTTTCCTGCTTTTCCTTTGCCTGAATCTTTTTCTTGCTGGTGTTGTTGTTGCGGACAGTTGCGTCCTCTGCACGCAGGCGCTCGGTTTCCTCGCGCTTACGCTGAAGCTCGTTTTCGCGTTCCTTTGCCGCGGCAATGCGCTCCGCATCTTCCTTATCAAGCTGGCGCTTGAAAATCTTGGTGAGAATGAGTTCACGTCCGATACCGCAAAGGCTGTTTGCAATCCAGTAAACACCCAGTGCCGCAGGCATGATGAAGCAAATCCAGATGGACATGACAGGCATCATGAAGTTCATGATTTTCATGGACTGGGCTGCCTGAGCGCCTGCCTGACCGGTAGGCTGGGGATTGGTCTTCTGGCTGATTTTCATGGAAGCCCAGGAAAGAAATGCGGCGATAACGGGAATCATGAACAGACCGAAGGCCCCAAGGAAGCCGTCTCCGCCGTAGGTCCAGATCTTCCAGTCGGGAATAGTACCCAGATTGAGTCCCAGGAAGCTGTAGTCCAGATTCATGAGCTTGTCGCCCAGGTCGCTGAACGCTGCGCTTGCCTTGTCCCAGTTCTGATGAATAAGGTCGGTAACGCCGATTTCATCGTAGGTACCCTGCTTGGATACTACAAAGCCCAGATTGTCAACTGCCCACTGCTTGATGGTACTAACGGTTTTTTCGTCAATACCCATCATTCTATACAGAGGCTGACGGATTACGCCGTACAGAGCAATGAGGATAGGAAACGGGAGCAGAGTCCAGAGGCAGCCGCCGGTGGGGCTTGCGTTGTTTTCCTTATAGAGCTGTCTGACGGCGACCTGATACTTCTGGGGATTGCCGTTGAACTTTTTTTCAAGCTCCTTCAGCTGAGGCTGAAGTCTGGTGGTACGCATCGTACCCTTCTTGCTCTTTGCCATGAAGGGCAGAAGCACGATGTTAACCACGATTGCAAACAGGATTACGGATATACCGTAGTTGCCAGTCCAGTTATACAGGAACTGCATCAGTCGGGCAAACGGCCAGACTATATAATCCCATAATGACATAAATTACTCCTTTGTCCCGTCAGGGAACGGGGTCATAAAAATCGTGCTTGGCTGAGTGAAACGGGTGGCACCTCAGCAAGCGTTTGAGGGTAAGCCAGCCGCCCTTGAGCGCACCGTATTTCTCCAGTGCCTCAACGGCGTATTGTGAACAGGTGGGAATGAAACAGCAGCGTCGGGGAAACGCGGGTGAAACATATTTCTGGTATAATTTCACCATGGCTATCAGCACCTTTTTCATTTCTGCGTCTCCTTAAGAAGCTTAAGCTCACCGCAGGCATGAAGGAATGCCTTTTCCATCTTGTGATAATCCGCGCCGACGCATTTACTTCGGGCAACGATTATCATGTCAACGCCGCCTGCGAGCTTGTCCGAATTAAGACGGTAAATCTCGCGAAGACGGCGGCGAATGCGGTTGCGTGTGACGGCCTTGCCCAGCTTTGTGGACACGGTATAGCCCACGCGCCGCGTTCCGCGGTTGTTCTTAAGGCAATAGATAACCATGTAGGGCGTTACGGCGGTTTTACCTTTATTGTAAAGCCGCTTAAATTCATAGTTTTTCTTCAGTGTTACCCGAAAATCCAATGAAATTACCCTTTCTTTCCCATTTTTGCCGTTTTGTCTGTAAACACCTAAAGGGCGGAGGTCTTCCGCCCTAAAAAATATTCACATTTTCCGTGCCGTTCAATATGCCTTTAATCAGGCGCTGAGCTTTGCTCTGCCCTTTGCTCTACGGCGAGCCAGGACCTTGCGGCCGTTTGCGGTGGACATTCTTTTACGGAAGCCGTGCTCTTTCTTGCGCTGACGCTTCTTGGGCTGGTAAGTACGCAGCATATTTCTGCACTCCTTTCAATGTGTAATACTCAACATCGGCATAAACCGAAGTAGTTGACAAAAACAATCCGATGCTCACGCACCGGATTGTTATTATATACTATTGTATTTTTAATTGTCAACATTTTTTTGGTTTACGCGTTTATATCCTCGCCCCTTATGTATTTCCCCAGCGGTTTTATCAGCACTGCGCCTGTCAGCAGGCAGAGCAGCATATCGGGAAGCATATATGCTCCGTTATAAAGCGCCGAGTACAGCCACGGCGTCGTCATGGTCATATTGAAAAAGTTTTCGGGCATATATTCCGCCCATATTGTCGCGCCGACTACATAATGGACAAGGAATCTCGCCGTGCTGCCCACAATGGTTCCGATAAAAAAGCCGTACCTGCTTTCATGGAAAAGTCCCGCAATGCCCAGCACCGCGTAGGCGACAATGAAGTCGCCGATTATGGACTGCCAGCCGATTGCTATTCCGCCCTCAAGGAACATCTGCAGGACGGCATACACAAAGCTCACAAGCATGCCCGGGCCAAAGCCCCAGCGTGTGCAGTAAATGAAAATCGGCAGCATTGCAAGGTCAAGGGAGCCGCCCTGCGGAAGCTTGTAAACCGGCAGCAGACTCAGTATAACGGCCATCGCCGTAAAAATTGCGCCCTCGGTCAGCATTCTCAGCCGTTTGTGTTCTTTCATGTTTTTTCCTCCCAAAGCAAAAACCGCATTGCCGAAGCAATGCGGTCATAGGGAACGATTATAAGCGATTTCGTTTCCTACGCCGGCATTACCCGTATCAGGTTCGAGGGTACCGGAGATTCAATTCTCTCCGTCTCAGCCGATAAAAATCAGCACCCCTTAAATCTATTGTATTTAAATATTATTACTTCAATCAAACTTTGTCAACAGCTCAGCGAAGAATTTGACATTGGGAAGTTTTCTCATAAGAGGAAGTCCTATGGCAAACATAACGACTAATTCGCCCAGCGCCACGGTTCCGAAATAAATGAGATACGGCGCAATATTCTCCCAGGGCGCAATATCTGTCGTAACATAGCCCAGCACCGCACCGATTATTATTCCGTTGCAAAGCACCGTCGCGGCGCAGGCTGCAATCTGACTTTCAATGCTGCCTCTTCCCTTTTTTCCGCAGACCGCCGCAAGCTCGCAGGCAAGAAGTGTTGCAAGTGAGCCGAAAACAATGTCAAGTATTCCCGCGGCACTCACAAGATTTGCTATGATGCAGCCGAAGAAAAGTCCCCAGGCGGTGAAGGGCAGAAAATAGGGCAATACGCACAGCACCTCGGAAATCCTGAATTGCAGAGGGCCGTAGCTCACGGGTGCCAGAGCCATTGTCAGCACCGCATATAAAGCGCCTATTACCGCGGCGGTAATGAGCTTCCGTGTTTTTACATTCATTCGCCCTTGCCTCCCATGGAGAAAACGCAGCCGCAGTATTCCTGACGGTAAAGGCCGTATTTTTCGGACAGGATAATGGAGCGATGGTTTCCCTCGCGCTTGCGAAATTCCGAGGGCAGCCATTTCACCCCGTACTTTTCCGCATACTCACGGCCGATTGCGTTTATGACCACCGCGTCCTTGCGGGAGGATACGGTGAGCGTTGTGCAGAACCACTCAAAACCCTTTTCGGCGGCAATTTTCGCCGTTTCCTCAAGGCGTATGCGGAAGCACTCAACGCAGCGCTTCCCCTCCTCAGGCTCGTTTTCAAGACCTTTCACACGGGGGAAATAATCCTCGCTTCGCCAGTCGCACTCAAGAAGCTTTGCCCTTGAGCCGTCTTTTTCGAGGCATTCAATCAGCTGCTTCTGTGTTTCAAGGCGCTTTTCAAACTCCTCCTCGGGCCATAGGTTCGGATTGTACCACAGCACCGTCACGTCAAAATACTTTGCCAGCAGCTCGATTACCGCGCTGGAGCAGGGCCCGCAGCAGCTGTGCAGAAGCACGGAGGGCTTTTTGTCACCGAACTCCGCAACCGCTTTATCAAATTTTCGCATGAACTGCTCTCTGTTTGCCATCTTTGCTCCGTTTTCAGAATTAACAGCGTTTTATGCGCACATACACTATCTTACAGCTTATTGATTATATTGTTTTATCGCTCTGCTGTCAACTCCGCGCAAAAAACCGAAGCCGTTTTCTGCCAATCGGTCAATTGCTCATTGACAAATTTTCTGCCCGGTGCTATGGTGTTTTACATCTTAAGTCGGAGTTGGTAATATGCTTGGCGTAATGGTAAACACGGCTGCCGTAATCGTCGGCAGTCTTATGGGTCTGCTGTTCAAAAAAGGAATACCGGAAAAGGTTTCAAGCGCCGTTATGATGGCTATGGCTCTCTGCACACTGTTCGTCGGCGGCACGGGAATCATGGGCGGAGGCAACGCCATTGTCATCATCGTTTCAATGGTTCTCGGCACAATCGTCGGAACGCTTCTCAATATTGACGGCGGTATTAACCGTCTTGGCAATTCTCTCGAAAAAAAGCTGAAAAAGGACGGAAAAAGCGGCAACATCACAGAGGGCTTTATGAGCGCAAGCCTGCTTTTCTGCGTCGGTGCAATGGCAATCATCGGCTCGCTTAATTCAGGTCTTCTCGGCGACCACAAGGTTCTTTTCACCAAATCCGTGATGGATATGATTTCCGCCTGCATGCTGGCAAGCGCCCTCGGACTCGGAGTTATATTCTCCGCAGCTTCCGTACTTGTTTATCAGGGTGCCATTGTTCTGCTGGCCGAGCTTCTGCAGGGTCTGCTTACAAACGAGGCGCTTATTACCGACATCACCTGCGTAGGCAGTCTTATGATTATTGCTCTCGGTTTTAACCTTCTCGGCGTTACAAAAATCAAGGTCGCCGACCAGCTCCCCGCAATTCTTTTTGTTCCGCTTATATTCAAGCTCATCGAGCTTCTTCCCATATAAAAACCGTGAAGGGCGGCGCGCCATAGGGATTAACAGGTTTTGAACGGCTCTTTTCCACCCATACTTCATAAAAAAATCCGACAATGCGACAGCATTGCCGGATTTTTGTTATATTGTCTGGACGTAAAATTTCTCGCTCAAAACTGCTTTGCACCTTGAAAGAAAGATGTTTTCTGCAAGACAAGGCAAAAAACGCAG
>JAZRVW010000028.1:0-5930 GCA_045599385.1 Oscillospiraceae bacterium
CCCTTCGATTTCGTGGCTTTTATGCTCGCCTATTCTGCGACCTAGGTTGTTTGTCACACCTGTATATAGGACAGTGTTATATTTGTTTGTCATCATATATACATAGTAAGGCATGGTTTATATCTCGATTCTGTCTTTTCGGGGGATTCTTCGCTGCGCTCAGAATGACACGGCAGTTTAAAACCCTCTGTCATCCTGAACGAAGTGAAGGATCTCCTATTCCCATATAATCAGAATATGTTTCTGAAAAAGGCAGGGTTTAAGACCCTGCCTTTATTGATTAACTTCATTAAGCCACTACGCAATAGCTGCTTGCTGTGGATTTTTTGCTGTAAGAAGGCGCTTTCCCGAAGGAATATACAGATATTTCGAGGGGAAGCAACGAACTTACAGCAGAAAATACACGCAAGATGCGCTTATTTAAGAGCGGCGGTGATAATAGACATCTGATAAACTTCCTCTGCGTTGCAGCCGCGGCTCAGGTCATTGATGGGAGCGTTGAGGCCCTGGAGAATGGGACCGTATGCTGCGAAGCCGCCCAGACGTGCAGCGATCTTATAGCCGATGTTGCCGGACTGGATTTCGGGGAAGATGAAGGTGTTTGCATAGCCTGCAACGGGGCTGCCGGGGAACTTCAGCTGGCCGACAACGGGAGAAACCGCTGCGTCAAACTGCATTTCGCCGTCTACCTTGAGTTCGGGAGCAAGCTTCTTTACTTCCTCGGTGGCGTTGCGGACGAGGTCAACATTTGCGCCCTTGCCGGAGCCCTTGGTGGAGTAAGAGAGCATTGCGACCTTGGGATCAACGCCGAAGACCTTTGCGGTCTCTGCGGTTGCGACTGCAACCTCTGCCAGCTTCTGTGCTGCGGTGAAGGTTACGTTGCCTTCCTTATCGACGGTATCCTGATAATCAATGTTGATAGCGCAGTCGCCCATTGCCAGAGTCTCGTCGCCGCGGATCATGATGAAGCAGGAGGATACGAGATGTGCACCCTTCTTGGTCTTTACGAGCTGGAGTGCGGGACGTACGGTATCTGCGGTGGAGTAGGTTGCACCGCCCAGCAGACAGTCAGCCTTGCCCATCTTTACGAGCATGGTGCCGAAGTAATTGCCCTTCATGAGATTTGCCTTGCACTCTTCGGGGGTCATCTTGCCCTTGCGGAGCTCGACCATGGTAGCAACCATTTCGTCCATGCCTTCGTAGGTTGCGGGGTCAAGAATTTCAAGACCTTCGATGTCGAAGCCGCCCTTTGCAGCTTCAGCCTTGACAACGTCAACGTTGCCGACAAGAATGGGGGTAAGGAAGCCCTCTGCCTTCAGACGTGCTGCAGACTCAAGGATACGTGCATCGTGGCCTTCGGTGTAGACTATCTTACGGGGATCGTTCTTCAGAACTTCAACCAGTTTTTCAAACATTTATATTTCCTCCATATTTATACGGCTTTTGCCGCAAAAATTTACATTTATCACTTTAACACCAGACTAAAATTTTTTCAAGTATTTAGCAAGATTTCTATTTACAAACTGTATTACAGTATGTATAATATACAAACTGTAATCAATTGGGACGGAGATTGCTATGGATAACAAAAACACTTTTTCACAAACACTTTCCGAGCTGCGCCACAGAAGCGGCTTCAGTCAGCGCAAGGCAGCTTCGGATTTAGGCATCAGTCAGGCTCTGCTCAGCCACTATGAAAACGGCGCACGTGAGCCCGGTCTCAACTTTGTGTGCAAGGTCTGCGACTACTACAACGTAACCGCCGACTATCTTCTGGGCCGCAGCACCAATCCCACAGGCTCCGGCAATTCCTCCGAGGTTGCGAAGGCATTCATCGGAGAGCTCCGCATTCTTGCCAACAAGGCTGAGGCGGCTCTGGAGGAACTCGGATGATAAATCAGGACCACATCAGAAATTTTTCCATAATCGCTCACATCGACCACGGCAAGAGCACTCTTTCCGACCGTCTGATTGAGCTTTGCGGTGCCGTTGAGCAGCGCATCATGGAGGATCAGATTCTGGACAACATGGACCTTGAGCGTGAGCGCGGAATTACCATCAAGGCGCGCGCCGTTGGCCTTAACTACAAGGCATCAGACGGAGAAAGCTACACTCTCAACCTCATCGACACACCGGGACATGTTGACTTCAACTATGAGGTTTCCCGTTCCCTTGCCGCCTGTGAGGGCGCGGTTCTTGTTGTTGACGCATCTCAGGGTGTTGAGGCGCAGACTCTGGCAAACACCTATCTTGCCCTTGATGCAGACCTTGAAATCCTCCCCGTCATCAACAAAATCGACCTTCCCGCCGCCGACCCCCAGCGCGTAAAGCATGAGATTGAGGACATCATCGGCATTCTCGCCATGGACGCCCCCGAAATCTCCGCGAAAAACGGCATTAACGTTGAAGCCGTGCTCGATGACATTGTTGCCAATGTTCCCGCTCCGCAGGGTGACGCTAACGCTCCCCTCAAGGCGCTTATCTTCGACAGCCAGTACGACGCATACCGCGGCGTTATCGTTTTCATGCGTCTGTTTGACGGTCGCATAAAGAAGGGTACCGAGGTTCTGCTGAAGTCAACGGGCGCCAGATACAGCGTTCTTGAAGTCGGTCACATGCGTCCCATCGGTCTTGAGCCCTGCGACGAGCTCTGCGCAGGCGATGTCGGCTACTTCACCGCATCAATAAAGAATGTTGCGGACACTCAGGTGGGCGACACCGTTACCACGGCGGCAAACCCCTGCGCTGAGGCGCTTCCCGGCTACCGCCCCGCACGCGCCATGGTTTACTGCGGAATTTACACCGAGGACGGCAGCAAATATCCCGACCTCCGTGATGCCCTTGAAAAGCTTCAGCTCAACGACGCATCTCTTTCCTTTGAGCCCGAAAGCTCCGTTGCTCTCGGCTTCGGCTTCCGCTGCGGTTTTCTGGGCATGCTTCACATGGAGGTCATTCAGGAACGCCTTGAGCGTGAGTTCGACCTTGAGCTTGTAACCACTCTCCCATCCGTCATCTACAAGGTCATCAAGACCGACGGAAGCGTTGTAATGGTTGATAACCCCCACAACTACCCCGACACCGCCAGCATTGAGCACGCCGAGGAGCCCTACGTCAAAGTCAGCATCATCACCCCCAACGACTTCGTAGGCAACATTATGCCGCTTTGCCAGGACAGACGCGGCGAGTACAAGGATATGCAGTATCTCGACTCCCACCTTGTTGAGCTGCGGTATGAGATGCCTCTTAACGAAATTATCTACGACTTCTTCGATACCCTCAAAGCGCGCACAAAGGGCTATGCCTCCCTTGACTATGAGCTTTCCGAATACAAGCCCTCGGAGCTTGTGAAGGTTGACGTTCTGCTTAACGGCGACCAGGTCGACGCGCTCAGCTTCATTGCCCACAAGGACAAGGCCTACGGCAGAGCGAGAAAGCTTTGCGAAAAGCTCAAGGACAACATTCCCCGCCAGCTTTTCGAGGTGCCTATCCAGGCTGCCATCGGCGGCAAGATTATCGCCCGCGAAACCGTCAAGGCCATGCGCAAGGACGTTCTTGCCAAGTGCTACGGCGGCGACATCACCCGCAAAAAGAAGCTGCTTGAAAAGCAGAAGGAAGGAAAAAAGAAGATGCGTCAGTTGGGTACGGTTTCCATACCCACCGAAGCATTCCTCGCTGTCCTCAAGCTTGACGAATAACAAAAATACGCACCCTATCGGGTGCGTATTTTTGTTATTCTCAGTCGTCAATGAGCTTTATATCGCCGCCTGTAACAGCGATATTCAGATTCAGGCAGTTTGCTCTGCCGAGGCTGTGGTCATAGCTTGCGGATTTTCCGCTTCCGCTTTCGTTTACGAAGCTGCGGTCAAAGCCTACGGAAACATTACCGCCGTCAACCGCATATTTCATAACGAAGGCATCGTCCCCGTCAAGCTCCACAATAACGTCGCCGTCTGCAGAGGAGATGCTGACATTTGCCGCATCATCGGGATTGAGGCGTACGTTGCCGCCTGCTGCCGCGACATCGATATCTGCGAAATACTCGCCGTCAATGCACACATCACCTGCGGTGGCAGAAACATTGAGCTTATCCATCTGCATGATGTCCTCGGGGATAAGCACTTTCAGGTCTGCTTTGCCGTCAAAATTATCGGTATTGCTGACATACAGCGTGCCGTCCTTAATCTTATACTCAAGAGCTTCCTCGTCGCCAGCCTTTATAACGATGCTTTTTCCCTCGGCTTCATCTACGGTTACCTTGCCGCATGTCCAGGCAATGTCAACGGAGTGTACATCACTTACTTCAAGCTCCGCATCTGAACCTCCGAACAGCCAGCAGCCGTCGAGACCAATACGGTCTTCAATAAGGTCACCAAGGTCAATGCCCTCATTCTCCAGCTTTTC
The DNA here is from genome assembly GCA_045599385.1 of Oscillospiraceae bacterium. GTDB lineage: Bacteria > Bacillota > Clostridia > Oscillospirales > Oscillospiraceae > F23-B02. Next base: position 4,402 of record JAZRVW010000028.1, read on the forward strand.
CTCAATGATTTCCACAGCAACTGCTGCGGCGCCGATGAGGAGCAGGGCGGCAAGAGCGATGCAAATCCAGCCCTTTCTGCCGATTTTCTTTTTTCTGAGCTGCTCGGGCGTCGCTTCGCTGAGTATCTTTGAGGCCACACCCTGAACGGTGCCGATATTTCTGACAGCTTCTTCCTCACTCATACCCTCGTCAATTCTGTCATTTATCATTTCTTCGTAGAAATCGAGCTGTCTTTCTCTCTCTTCCTTATTGAGCTTTGAAAGCTCCTTCTCAAGCTTTGCTAAAAACTGGCGTTTAGTCATCTCTCTGCCTCCTTACAAAGTTATAAATTCCAAGCACCTCATCCTCACTGGAAAGGAACTCGTCCAGATGCGCCCTTCCCAGATAAGTGATGGTGTACATTTTTCTTAATCGACCGTTATATTCAACCGAGTGGACATTCAGCATTCCGGCGGTCTCCAGTCTGCGAAGTATGGGATAGAGCGTGGACTCTGAAACCTCCATACACGGTGACAGGTCCTTAATTATTTTATAGCCGTGGGATTCTCCTCTGCACAGTACGCTCAGTACACAGGCATCTATCATTCCGCGCTTCATTTGCGGATCCAGCATGTTGAATACCCCCTTTCGCATAATACTATACATTGCATAGTATTATTTGTCAAGAGGTATTTTGTGAAAAATTTAATTATTTTTAGTTCAAATAAAAAGCGGACACTTTTAAACAAAAGTGTCCGTTAAACAGATGATTTTTTACTTGGTGCCGAAGATGCGGTCGCCTGCATCGCCCAGACCGGGAACGATGTAGCCGTGCTCGTTGAGGTGAGAGTCCTTTGCTGCGACAAAAATGTCAACATCGGGGTGGTCTTCCTGCATACGTGCAATGCCTTCGGGTGCGCCGATGATGCACATGAGCTTGATATGCTTTACGCCGTCTTCCTTAAGGAACTGGATTGCCGCAGATGCGCTGCCGCCGGTTGCAAGCATGGGGTCAACAACGATAACCTCGCGCTCCTCAATATCGGGGGGCATCTTATAGTAGTACTTTACGGGCTCCAGGGTTTCGGGATCGCGGAAGAGACCTACATGTCCGACCTTTGCGGCGGGAATCATGCTTACCATGCCGTCAACCATGCCGAGACCTGCGCGGAGAATGGGAACGATTGCAACCTTCTTGCCAGCAAGGCGCTTTACGGTTGCCTTTGCAACGGGAGTTTCGATTTCAACCTCTTCGGTGGGCATATCGCGGGTTGCCTCAAAGCACATCAGCATTGCGATTTCGGAAATCAGCTCACGAAATTCCTTGACGGAGGTTTTCCTGTCACGGAGGATAGACAGCTTATGCTGGATAAGAGGGTGGTCAAATACGCATACTTTACTCATGATAAATCTCCTTATATTTCAATTTACTTATTCTCTGATTTAAGGCGCTCCTGCCGTTCACGCTCTGCCTGGGAAAGACGGAGATATACGGGAAGCAGGTCGTCGGCTGTACCCGCTTCATACTGCTGTGCCGCCATGGCAACGC
>JAZRVW010000029.1:0-19111 GCA_045599385.1 Oscillospiraceae bacterium
CTCCTTTGCGATTGCAACGGCGGTATCCACATGGTCGCCCGTTATCATTATGGCGCGGACACCTGCGGAAACGCACTCCCCTATTGCGTCCTTAACCTCGGGGCGCACGGGGTCAATCATGCCCGTAAGTCCCAGGAAGCAGAGGTCGTTTTCAAGGTCTTCGGCCTCGTAGGACTCGGGTTCTTCGGAATATACTCTCATGGCGCAGGCAAGAACGCGCAGAGCCTTGTCTGCCATTGTCTTGTTTGCGCGAAGAATTTCGCTGCGGTATTCCTCAGTCATGGGAACGGGCTCGCCGTCAAGAATATAATGTGTGCATTTGCCGATTACCACATCGGGTGCGCCCTTTGTGTACTGCACAGCGCCGTTTACCGCGGAATGCACAGTGCTCATCATCTTTCTGCCGCTGTCAAAGGGTGCTTCGCCGCAGCGTGGAAAATCCGCCTTCATGGCGGTTTTGTTCATGCCCAGCTTATATGCCCATGCCACAAGCGCCGCCTCCGTAGGCTCGCCTGTTACCTCGCCGCTACTGTCAATCTCCGCGTCACAGCAAAGTGCCATTGCCTTTGCAAGATGCTTTTCGTCCGTGCCGAAGGAATCCACAACGGTCATTTTATTCTGAGTAAGGGTACCCGTCTTGTCGGAACAGATTATCTGCGCACAGCCCAGAGTTTCAACGGCGGTGAGCCTGCGGATAATCGCATTGCGCTTTGACATATTGGTAACGCCTATGGACAGCACCACGGTTACGACTGCGGCAAGTCCCTCGGGAATTGCCGCAACCGCAAGAGATACGGCAATCATGAAGGAATTAAGGACAACCTCAAATTCAAATCCGCCTGCGCGCAGAAGCTGAACGGCGAACACCACAAGGCATATACCCAGCACAAGCCAGGTCAGCACCTTTGAAAGCTGGGTGAGCTTTATCTGAAGGGGCGTCTGACCGTCCTCGGCTTTGGCAAGGGCATCGGCAATTTTGCCCATTTCGGTGTCCATGCCCGTTGCGGTGACAACCATGGCACCGCGTCCGTAGACAACCGTTGAGCCCATATAGGCCATGTTCTTTCTGTCGCCAAGCGGTACGTCCTTTGCACCGTCCGTAAGGTTAATGATGTCTATAAACTTTGTCACGGGAACAGACTCTCCCGTAAGTGCCGCCTCCTCAATCTTGAGGCTTGCGTTGTCAATAAGGCGTCCGTCGGCTGGTACAGCATCACCTGCTTCAAGCAGAACAACGTCGCCCGCAACTATATCCTCGCTGTGAATGATTGCGATTCTTCCGTCGCGCAGCACCTTCGAGGTGGCGGCAGACATCTGCTGCAATGCCTCTATTGCCTTTTCCGCCTTGTTTTCCTGATACACGCCCAGCACCGCGTTTACAATGACGACGGCAAGTATGATGATTACATCTGCAAAGCTTTCCCCCTGCGTAACCGCAAGCACACCGCTGATTGCCGCGGCGCAAAGCAGAATGATTATCATGGGGTCTGCCATCTGGGCAAAAAACTGCTTGATGATTGAATCCTTTTTGCCTTCCTTAAGCTTGTTTTTGCCGTTTTCCGCAAGGCGCTTTTCCGCCTCGGTCTGCGAAAGTCCGTTTTCCGCGGAGTTTACCTCGCAGAGAACGCTTTCGGCGCTTTCGCAATAAAACTTCATAGGCTATCCTCCTTTTCCATAAAAAAAGACTTTTACGGCAAATATTATTTGTCGTAAAAGTCTTGCAAATACAATAACTGTACTCGGCGCGCCGAACCGTTAGGTTGAGATGACGGCATGCCGAACGCCTTTCGGCGCACGCTACTCCCTTTTAGCAGAAATACATTATCACAGTTTGACTCAATAAGTCAATAAGGTTTTTTGTTTTATGCTCTATCCGTTTTCCGTCTGCGGCGGCTGGGTTTTTTCGCTTATTTCCACGGTCTTGCCGCCGTTTTCGTCTTCTTCAAAGCTTATGATGCCCTCTGCCTTGAGGTCGATGATTACCAGCAGACCGATTGGCAGGGCAAACATACCGAGAGCGCCGCCGAGCTTAAGTCCAACCCACAGACAGACCAGCGTTACCAGCGGGTGCAGACCGACCTGCTTGCCGACAATTTTAGGCTCGGCATACTCGCGGACAACAATTACGATTGCCCACAGTATCGCAAGGCCGATACCCGTTCCGTATTTGCCCTGAATGAGCATGATGATTGCCCAGGGCGCCAGGACAAGTCCCGAGCCAACGATTGGCAGGATATCGAACACGGCAATAAGCGCCGCAATTCTTACAGGATTGCTTATGCCTACAACCAGCAGACCCAGCGCTATCTCGGCAAAGGTCATGAGCAGAATTATCATATAGGATTTCAGATACTTGCCCACGATTGCGCCCAGTGCGCGCTTTGCCACAAGCACAATTTCCCTGAACTTCGGCGGCAGAATGTTCATCACCGTTGAGGCGGCCTTGTCATAGTCAATTGCAAGGAAAAACGATGCAATTATACACACGACCGTTCCCAGCAGAACTCCGGGGAGCTTGCTTCCTACATCAGATGCCCATGTAACAACCGCCACGGAGAAGTTCATGACAGTTCCGCTTACCTGCGAAACGATATCGGGCATGGCATTATTCACCGCGTTATTTATATCGGGGAAAAATCTTTCAAGCTTATTAATCAGCTTGTCGCCGAGGCTCACGATAGAGGGCTGAATTGTGTCTTCAAAATATTCGGGAAGCATATCCGCGAAGTCAACGATGACCGAGGCTATACCTGCAACGAGCAGAGCAACCAGCGCAACCAGCACCACATAGCACAGCAGCACAAGCACCACCGAGGCGAAGCGGCGGTTAATCTTCGTGCGCTTGGCAATTTTTCTTGCAACGGGCTGCATCGGCATGGCAATTGCGAGTGCAATGAGGAACGGTGTCAGCGGCCCCAGAAGGAATTTTATGAAGACAACGGCAATGAGCACAATGGCTGCCCAGTAGCCCGTCTTAAGCAGAAAGCTTCTGTACTTTTCTTCTTTTGTCACAAACATCAACTCCGAGATAATAAAAGACTGTTACGACGATATCTTTTGCCGTAACAGTCTTGCTGATACAAATAAATGTACTCGGTTTGCCGCGCAGCTTTGCGGCGTGCCGAAGACCTTGCGGCCTGCTCTTTAAAAAGCATAACACAGGAAAAATATTCCCGTCAATGCTGTTTGGTACATTTTACAGATTGTTAATCACTTGCCTTTACAGCAGGGAGATTCCACTTAAAGACAGTCGCCATTACCCTGAGCGCAAAAACCAGAAGCATGCCCGTAACGGCAGAGATTATATCGCCCGCACCAAGCGCAAGCATTGCGTAATACACCACCGCGCCCGCAAGCGATGCCACCGCGTAAATACGTTTTCGCAGAAGCTTCGCCATCGTGCCGAGCATCATGTCGCGGAGGACACCGCCGCCGACGCCCGTCACAACTCCGAGCACTACAACAAGAAACGGGTTATCCGCATTTCCGCAGGTCATTGCCATGTTCATGCCCGAAACGGTGAACACTGCAAGACCGATTGCATCGAAAACATTATTTACCGCATCAATTTTGTCCATTTCTTTGCGGTATTTCTCGCGGCGTATGTAGGCATCAAGGAACAAGAGCAGCGCGGATACCGCCGCCACAAGCACATAGGTATAGCTTGTGAACATTACGGGAGGTGTATTCCCGAGAAGCAGGTCACGTATAATTCCGCCGCCCAAAGCGGTTATTACGCCGAGCAGCAGCACGCCGAAGATATCAGCGCGCTTTTCAAGCGCCACCATTGCACCGGATATTGCAAAGGCCGCCACACCCACGAGTTCAAGGGCAAACATCATTTTTTCCATTATACGTTGAAGCGGAAGAGGGTTACGTCACCGTCGTGCATGACATATTCCTTGCCTTCGCTGCGGACAAGTCCCTTTTCCTTTGCGGCGGTCATGCTGCCGCAGGATTTCAGGTCATCAAAGGCAACGATTTCCGCACGGATAAAGCCGCGCTCAAAGTCGGTATGGATCTTACCTGCCGCCTGAGGCGCCTTTGTTCCCTTTTTGATTGTCCATGCCCTGCACTCATCGGGACCGCAGGTGAGGAAGGAAATGAGTCCCAGCAGCGCATAGGAGGTCTTGATCATACGGTCAAGGCCGCTTTCGCTCATGCCAAGCTCCTCAAGGAACATTTCTCTTTCATCGGGCTCAAGGGCCGCGATTTCCTCTTCAATCTTTGCGCAGATGGGCAGAACCTCGGCGTTCTCTGCCGCTGCAATACTCAGAAGCTGCTTGTAGTATTCGTTATTATCATAATCGGCAATGCCCTCTTCGTCCATGTTTGCGGCATAGATGATGGGCTTTATGGTCAGCAGGTCGCTGGTTGCGATAAGCTCCATGTCCTCCGCATCGCACTCATAGCTGCGCACGCTCTTGCCGTCATTGAGGTGCTCAAGCAGTCCCTTGAAAACCTCGGCCTCATGCAGATACTTCTTGTCGCCCTTGGCGTTCTTCATTGCCTTTTCAATGCGGCGCTCAACCATTTCCATGTCCGCCATAATAAGCTCAAGGTCGATTATCTCAACGTCACGCTTGGGGTCGGTGCTGCCCTCAACATGAATGACATTCTCATCGTCAAAGCATCTTACAACGTGGATAATCGCGTCGGTGTTACGGATATTGGAAAGGAACTTATTGCCCAGTCCTTCGCCCTTTGACGCGCCCTTTACAAGACCTGCGATATCGACAAATTCGATGACCGCGGGGGTGTACTTCTTGGGCTCATAGATGGAGGCAAGGAAATCAAGACGCTCATCTGGAACAGTTACCATGCCCACATTGGGCTCGATGGTGCAGAAGGGATAGTTTGCAGACTCCGCGCCTGCGTTGGTGATTGCATTAAACAGAGTGGACTTTCCCACATTGGGCAGACCTACTATACCTAATTTCATATATTTCTCCTCGTAATCAAAGGCAACTCACGGAGTTGCCTTTGAAAATCATTCTTTATCTTTGTATTCTCCTGATTCGGTGGGCTCGTTTTGAGGCGGCACGGCGTCGTCCTGCTTTACGGGATAATCGCTGTCATTGTCAAAACGGGCAATCTTACGTGCGGGACGCTCGATGGTATCGTCACGGGGTGCGGCCTTCTTAGGCTCGATAAACTCACCGGTTTCGCAGTAGTGGTGGAATACCTCGCCCTCCATGCTCTCATGCACAAGCAGATATTCCGCAACGCCGATGAGCTGCTCGCGGTGCTCGGTGAGGATTTTTTCGCAAAGCTCTGCGGCTTCGTCGAAAATGCGCTTGACTTCCTCATCGATGACGGCCGCGGTTTCCTCGGAATAGCTCTTGGTGGTGCCGAAGTCACGTCCGATAAAGATGCTGTGGTCCGAGCTGTCAAAGAGAATGGGACCCAGCTTATCGCTCATGCCGTAGCGCATGACCATGTTGCGTGCGGTACCCGATGCGTGCTGAATATCGCCGGAGGCGCCGGTTGAAATATCGTCAAGGAAAAGCTTTTCGGCAATCCTGCCGCCGAGGCTCATTACAACGTCCTCAAACATCTCCGCTCTGGAGGTGAAGCTTTCAAGGTCCTCCTGCGGACGAAACAGCGTAAAGCCGCCTGCCATGCCGCGAGGAATGATGGTGATATAGTGAACGGGGTCGGTGTGTTCAAGATACTTGCCCGCAATTGCGTGGCCAGCCTCGTGATATGCGGTGAGGCGCTTTGCCTTGTCGGACATCTTCTTGCTCTTCTTTTCGGGACCCATTTCAACCTTGAGTATTGCCTCGTCGCAGTCTTCCATGGTGATGAAGCGGTGCTTTCTTCTAACCGCAAGCAGAGCCGCCTCGTTCATAAGGTTTTCAAGGTCGGCGCCCGAGAAGCCGGGAGTACCCTTCGCCAGAGAGTTGAGGTCAACGTCCTCGGCAAGAGGCTTGCCCTTGGAGTGAACCCTGAGTATCGCCTCGCGGCCCTTGATGTCGGGAAGTCCAACATAGACCTGGCGGTCAAAGCGTCCGGGACGCAGAAGCGCGTTATCCAGAATATCCGCGCGGTTGGTGGCTGCCATGACAATGACACCCTCGTTGTTGCGGAAGGCGTCCATTTCAACAACCAGCTGGTTAAGAGTCTGCTCGCGTTCATCGTGTCCGCCGCCGAGACCTGAGCCGCGCTGACGACCCACGGCATCGATTTCGTCGATGAAGATGATTGCGGGAGCAACCTTCTTTGCCTGGTCAAACAAATCGCGGACACGGCTTGCGCCGACGCCGACATAAAGCTCAACAAAGTCAGAGCCGGAGATGGACAGGAACTGAACGCCTGCCTCACCCGCAACTGCCTTTGCAAGCAGAGTTTTACCGGTTCCCGGAGGGCCTACAAGCAGAACGCCCTTGGGAATACGCGCGCCCATGGAGGTGAAGCTGCGGGGATTCTTGAGGAACTCAACAAGCTCCTGAAGCTCCGCCTTTTCCTCGTCGGCACCTGCAACGTCGGCAAAGGTTTTCTTTTCCTTTTCCTCGCTGCCCAGTCGGGTGCGTGCCTTGCCGAATTTTCCGACACCGCCTGCACCGCCCGAACCGTTCATCTTGTTCATCATAATATACCAGAAAAGTATGATTATGCCGAACATGATGACATAGGGGATTATCATTGCAAACCAGTTGGTTTCAGGCTGATAAATCTCATAGTCGGTGATGGTACCGGCAGCCTTCTGTTCCTTGATGAGATCGCCCAGGTCGCTGTAGAACAGAGAGAAGTTGTAAATACTTACAGACTGCTCCTTGGTCTTGCCGTTCTCCTGGCGAACCTGCATTGTAAGGACATCGCTGGAGCCGTCATACTCGAAGGATTCGACCTTTTTGGTTTCAAACAGCTCGATTACATCTGCATAGCTCAGCTCAGGGCCGGTGTCCGTCCGTGTCATAGTGAAGATTATGCAGACAACAAGCACAAGCAGCAGAACGTAAAAGCCTATATCTCTTCCTTTATTCTTCTTAGGGTTCAAAAAATCACATCCTTAATTAGTCCATGTATATTTCGGGCTTGAGGACACCGATATAGGGCAGATTACGGTAGAACTCGTTGTAATCAAGACCGTAGCCGACGACAAATGCGTCGGGCACCTCAAAGCATGAATATCTTGCATATACGGGGGCCTCACGGCGTGAGGGCTTATCCATAAGAGTTGCAATGGTGATGGAAGCGGGCATTCTTGCGGAAAGATACTGGGTAAGGTAGTTGAGGGTTCTGCCCGTGTCGAGAATGTCCTCAACCATGATGATGTGGCGGCCCTCAATGCTTTCGTTCAGGTCCTTCTGAATCTGAACGGCACCCGTTGAGGTCGTGCCGGAGTAGGACTTGACCGCCATGAAATCCACAGAGCAGGGAATGCTGACGCTGCGCATGAGGTCTGCCATGAACACCCAGCAGCCCTTGAGCACACCGATGAAAATCGGGTTCTTGCCCTCAAAATCCCTTGAGATTTCGGCGCCCAGCTCGGCAACCTTTTGTCTTATCTCATCTTCCGTAAAGAATACTCTTTCTATATCTTCATTGATTTTTGCCATAATTGTCCCCCGTACAATCATTTTTTATTATTTCCACTCTCAAAACCGTGTCACCGCATTTTGCCTCGCACCGCTCGGCAACGCCGAAGCCGTACACCGCGATGACACCCTCGCCGTCACGAAAGACGGGAGTTATATTCCGCACATTCTGCGGCAGCTTTTTCTCCGAAAAAAGCTCTTTAAGACTCTTTGTGCAGTCACGGTAGGAAAGCCTTATTCTGTCCCCGTCGCAACGGGAAGTAAGGGATATCTTACCATAAATACTGTTGTAATTAAAGTCAAATTTGTTAATAGATTTAAACACTTCGGTGCAGCCTTCAATCAGACGCGTTTTCACGGTTTCATTCCGTTCGGAAATGAAAACCTCGCCGTTTACGCTCAGCTCATAGCTGCCCAGCTTTTCATTTTCAGCGCCGAAATACAGTCTGCCGCTGTCACGGCTGACACGCATTCCGGGAACATCGGCGTAACCCAGACCTTCGCCCTCAAGAAGCTTCAGCAGGGCATCGCAATGGCGTGCCGCAAGTGAGCCCCTGCAAACCGTGCGGAACACTCTGACGGCAACGGGCTTCGGAAGCGCTTTAAGCGCATCAATGGCAATTGAGTTTCCACTCATGTTCTCTGAGATAAACTTTTCCGCCATACTGCTCAGCAGGGCTTCATCTTCCCGCAGTCCCAGACACGCACGCAGAACGGCATCGGAAAACGCAGGATTTATCTCTTTCAGGACGGGTATTACCCTGTGCCTGATGAGGTTTCTTGTATAGTCATCGGAGGCATTGCTGCTGTCCTCCACATGAGGAATATTTCTTTCCTCAAGGTAGGCTTCAATTTCCTCCCTTGTGTTCATAAGCAGCGGTCTGACAATATTTCCACGCCTCAGAGGAATGCCCGAAAGACCTTTTGCTCCGCTGCCTCTTGTGAGGTTCAGCAGAACGGTTTCCGCATTGTCATCGGCATTGTGCGCCGTGGCAATCACATTGCAGGAAAGCTTTTCCGCGGCTTCACGGAGGAAGGCATAGCGCATTTCTCTTGCGGTTTCCTCAAGGCTGCGGTGTGTTTTCTCCGCCTCAGTCGAAACATCGCCGCTTTCGCATAGAAAGGGGATATTTCTCTGTGCGCACTGCTTTTCGGCAAAACGCGCATCGCGCTCGGATTCCTCGCCGCGCAGACGGTGGTTATAATGCGCCGCACACACGGTGATGCCGAGCTTTTCCGAGTTTTCCCAAAGGCTGTTCAGAAGGCACATGGAATCGGCACCGCCCGAAAGAGCCACAAGCACTCTGTCGCCCGCGGAAAGCATATCAAATTTTCCGATTCCCTCAGTTGTAGTCATTTTCGCTGGCACCGGTATAATTTGCAAATGTTGTGAATTCGGGCAGCCAGCGCAGGTCAACGGTGCCCGTTCTGCCCTTTCTGTTTTTCAGCACAATAGCCTCGGCATGAGTCTGGTCGCTCTCCTCAGGCTTATAGTAGGCTTCACGGTACAGACCGATGACAACGTCGGCGTCCTGCTCGATTGCGCCGGATTCACGCAGGTCAGAAAGCTGGGGACGCTTGTTGGGGCGGCTCTCATTGGCACGGCTGAGCTGGCTCAGGCATATTACGGGAACGTCAAGCTCCTTCGCCATGATTTTCATCATACGGCTGATGTCGGAAACCACCTGCTGACGATTTTCACCCGAGTAGCTGCGGGAATCTCCGCCCGCAGACTGCATGAGCTGAAGGTAGTCGATAACAACAAGTCCCAGATTGCCGATTCTGCGGCACTGGGCATTCATATCGGAAACGGAGAGCATGGGGTTGTCGTCAATGCGCATATCCGTAACGGACAGCTCCTGCGCCGCGTCGATAATAAGACTCCACTCGTCCTTTGTCAGCTTGCCCGTCATCATATTCTGGGAGGCCACTCTCGCCTCGCCTGCTATCACGCGGCTTACAAGCTGCTCACGGCTCATTTCCAGAGAGAACACCGCAACTGTCTTGTCTGTGTTTTTTGCAACGTGCGCGGCAATGTTCAGGGCAATACTGGTCTTGCCCATGCCGGGACGCGCCGCAACAAGAATAAGCTCGCCCTTATTCAGACCGAGAATGGTACGGTCAAGGTCATCAAGGCCCGTGGAAAGTCCGGGAATCTTCTGTCCCGATTCCGCCGCCTTGTTCATGTTGTCGCAGACATTCTGAACAACGGTGGCAACGGGTACAAGTCCGCCAACATTTCTGCCCTGACGCAGTGCGTAAATCTTGCGCTCCGCGGCCTCAAGAACGGTTTCCGCATCGCCGCTTCCCTCATAAACCAGCTTGCTGATTTCATCGGCAGCGGTGCCCAGATTGCGCAGCAGCGCTCTGTCGCGTACGATTGCCGCGTACTCCAGCACGTTTGCCGCCGTGGGCGTAACGCGCATAAGCTCCGCAATGTACTCGGGGCTGTTGTCACGGTAAACGCCGCGCACCTTCATCTGATCCAGTACGGTTACGGGGTCGATGGTCTGGCCGTAGGAGAACATGGAATAAATGGTGTCAAATATATCCTTGTTCTGCGGGGTATAAAATTCCGCACCCTTGACTTTTTCTATTACATCGGGAATGCATCGTATGTCAATGAGCATGGCTCCGATAACCGCCTGCTCGGCGCTTGCGGAGTTCGGTACCTGTTTTCCTAACAGTTCTTCCATGTTAAATCACCAAATATTAAAAATTATCCCTCGATTACCTGAAGGTGAACGGTTCCGGAAATTTCATAGCCGAGCTTTGCCTTGACCTCGTATGCACCGAAGGTCTTGATAGGCTCTGCCTGAACGATTTTGTTCTTTTCAATCTCAATGCCGTGCTGCTCCTTGAGAGCTTCGGAAATCTCCTGAGAGGTGACGGCACCGAAGAGCTTGCCGCCGTTGCCCGCTTTGGCGCGGATTGTTACTATTACTGCGCCGAGCTTCTTGGAATTTTCCAGTGCAAGCTCCTTTTCGCGTGCAATCTGTGCCGCCTTGGCCTTTTCCTTGAGCTTCATTGCGTTTATGTTATCGGTAGTTGCTTCACTTGCAAGCTTGCGGGGCAGGAGGTAGTTGCGGGCATAGCCGTCGGAGACCTCTTTCATTTCGCCCTTTTTGCCCTGACCTTTTACGTCAACGTTAAATATAACTTTCATTGTATGTTTTTCCTTTCTCTGATTATCACATATCAAAATATTCGTCTATTGCTGTTTTCAGCGAGGTGAGCGCAGTCTTGAGGCTTGTGTTTTTTATCTGCGCCGCCGCTGATGCGCGGTTTCCGCCGCCGCCCAGCTTTTCCATAATGAGCTGAACGTTCACATCACCGATGCTTCGTGCGGAAACGAACACATCGCCGTTATCTATGGGGTACATGACCATTGAGGCCTCAACGCCCGATATATCGAGAAGCTCGTCGGCTGCCTGAGCAGCAACGATTCTGTTCTGGGGAGTTTCGGGTGCCGCAATGGCAAGGCTGCGGTATATTCCTGCCTTCTGCATGATTTTGTATCTGGCAACGCTCTGCTCAACATCGCTCTGGAGGAGTTTTTTGACCTCGGTGGTGTTGGCGCCGCAGCGGCGCAGAACCGCAGCGGCATCAAAGGTTCTGTCGCCCGTGCGCATTGAAAAGCTTTTGGTATCAAGCACAATGCCCGAAAGAATAGCCTCTGCCTCGCATCTGAGAAGCTGTCCGCCCTCCATGATGACCTCAATGACCTCGGTGAGAAGCTCACAGGCGGAGGAGGCATAGGGCTCAACAAAGCTGAGGTCTGCCTTGTCGATATAGGTTGCGGCTCTGCGGTGGTGGTCAATGACGGTGACCTTGTTGCAGGACTGCAGAAGGCCTATATCTTCAACCTGCTCGGGACGGTTTGTATCAACAATTACAAGCAGGGTGCGTCCGTCGGCTATGAGCATGGCCTCCTGGGGAGTTACAAAGGCATGCTCATATTCGGGCGTTGCCTGAAGCTTTCTGATAAGGGGCTTTGCGGAGCTTTTCTCCGTATCCGCAACAATATGGGCGGAAACGCCGAACTTTCTTGCAATGGCGCAAACGGCAACCGATGCACCGATGCTGTCCATGTCGCTGAAGCGGTGGCCCATGACGAGAACGCGCGATGCGTCCTTTATGAGAACGGCAATGGCATTTGCCATGACGCGCGATTTGACCTTTGTGCGTGTTTCAATCTCGCCCGCCTTGCCGCCGAAAAATTCAAAGTTAAAGCGGTTTTTTATGACAGCCTGGTCGCCGCCTCTTGACAGCGCCATTTCAACGCTGAGCTCCGCAAACTGCAGGGTTTCGGTGAAATCCGCAGCGCCGCGTCCGATGCCGATGCTGAGTGTGGCGTGTATTCCGCTGGGGCTTACGACATCGTGAACAATCTGAAGAATGCTGAATTTGCCCTCCAGCACCTTGTCCATGTAGCGTTCTTCAAAAAGGAACATATAGCGGTCGCGGTCAAAGCGGCGAAGCACGCCGCGCTTGTCCTCACACCACTGCTGAAGCTTGTCACCGATTTCATCGCGGAGGTCGTTTCTGATTCGCTCGGGCTGATTTTTCATCAGCTCCTCAAAGTTGTCAATGACGAAAATTGCCGCAACGGGATGAGATGCTTCGTATTCTTTGCGCAGGTCATCGTACTCGGTGATGTCCATCCAGTAGGCAATGCCCATGAGGGTGCGGGTGCCGCTTTCCTCACTGCTCGGACGCACAATGTTTCCGAAAATCTGATATTTTCTTCCGCCGACATCAACGACATCGGGACACTGGGTTTTCCCTTCCACCAGCCACTTGCCCGAGAAGGAGGGAATCAGCTCCGCAACGCTTGTGTCGGTGCGTGCTGCCTTTTCGCCGCAAATGGAAAAGAACTTGTCATTGCCCCAGATTATTCTGGAGTCGTCAAGGCGGAACACAACAATGGGCAGGGGGAAATTCATCAGCGTATGATTTTTTGCGCTTTCCGTATCATAGGTTACGGAGTCAATATACGCCTTGAGCGCCTTTCCCTTGCGTCTGCGGTTTATGTAGGAATAAATCAGCAGCGCAAGAATAGCAACACCCTCTGCTGCCGCAAGATAAAGGTTATATTCCGTCTTTATAAGCAGTGTTGCAACGGCAAACACCAGCAGGAAAAACAAGTACGGTCTTGTATTCGGTTCAAGAAGTCTCTGCGTTTTATTTTTATTCACAGCGTAACCTCCGCTAAAAAGGTATAATTATAGTTATAAAGATAGTTATAGATAGTAATTAGTATAACAAAATTTCTATCTTATTACAACACATAAATCCGTAATCTCCGCACAAAATTACTCTGACAGGAGGTTTTACTTATGAAAGCAGTAATTATGGCAGGCGGAGAAGGAACAAGACTCAAGCCCGTTTCGAGCGATACCCCGAAACCTCTCGTTTCCCTTTGCGGCAGACCCGTCATGGAGCATATTGTTCTGCTTCTGAAAAAGCACGGAATCACCGACATCTGCTGTGCGCTGAAATACCGTCCCGAAGAAATTGAGGGATATTTCGGAAACGGCGAAAAATGGGGCGTAAAAATGCAGTACCGCGTTGAAACCGAGGCACTCGGAACTGCGGGCGGAGTTAAAAACTGCGGGGATTTTTACGATGGCGAGGACTTTCTTGTCATAAGCGGCGATGCAATATGCGATTTTGATTTGTCGGATTTCATAGAACAGCACGAAAAGCGCCGTCCCGCAGTTTCAATTGCCCTGTATCCTCACCCCGAACCTCTGCGCTATGGGCTTGCTCTCTGCGGCAGAGACGGCTGCATACACAGCTTTATCGAAAAGCCCGACTGGCGCAGGGTTGTTACAAACCTTGTAAACACGGGCATTTATATTATTTCGCCCAGCGCCATGAGTCATGTACCCGAGGGCGAGGTTTTCGATTTTGCAAAGGACCTCTTTCCCCTTCTCCTCAGGGAAAAGCAGAAGCTTTTCGGCTATACCGCCGACGGCTACTGGTGTGACATAGGCACGCCGAAAAGCTACTACCAGTGCTGTGTTGATGCTCTTGAGGACAGACTGCAAATTGAAAAATGCGGCGGCTTTGAGAGCGCTACGCAGGAGGATAGCTCCGAAGCAGACACCGACGGTGAGCAGGTCATCTGCCGTGACAGAGCGCGTCTCATGGATTCCGTCTCCGCGGTTTTCATGGATATGGGCGCGGATTTTTCCGACGGTCTCTGGCTTCGCGGCTCCGACTTTGAGCTTTCCGTTTTTCCCATGCCCCACACCGCCGCCCTCTGCATACGCGCGAACTCCGAAGATGCCGAGCTTGCCAGAGAGCTTTCCGCTTCCGCCGCCG
Source organism: Oscillospiraceae bacterium (assembly GCA_045599385.1). Taxonomy (GTDB): domain Bacteria; phylum Bacillota; class Clostridia; order Oscillospirales; family Oscillospiraceae; genus F23-B02. Next base: position 13,872 of record JAZRVW010000029.1, read on the forward strand.
CACTCGTTAAGGAGCTTGAAAAGCGGCTTGATATGTAAAGCGACATGATGTATAATTTCCTCATAATAGCTATGGGGAGGTCACACCGTGGACATTGAAAAAACCGTAAACAGTCTTAAGGCACGTCACTTTGACGTAAGCCGTTTTGAAACAAAGGAAGCGGCCGCTGAGTATCTCTGCGGCGAAATCAAAAACACCACCGTGGGCATAGGCGGCTGCAAAACCGCCGACCAGATGGGTCTGTATGACCTGCTGAAAGCGCAGGGCAACGATGTGTTCTGGCACTGGCGTGAGCCCGGTTTTGAAACCCTGGAAAAAGAGAACGCCTCCGAGGTGTTCATTTCCTCCGCAAACGCCATTTCCGAGAACGGTGAAATCGTAAACATCGACGGACGCGGCAACCGCCTTGCCGGTCTTGTTTTCGGAAAAAAGCGCGTTTACATCGTGGCGGGCACAAACAAAATCTGCCCCGATTTCGAGTCCGCGGTTTACCGCGCACGCAACGTTGCCGCGGTGCAGAACTGCAAACGCTTTGAGGGAAAAACGCCCTGCAAGCTGGACGGAAAATGCCACGACTGCACGAGCCCCGGCCGCATCTGCAACGCCATGCTTGTGCTTTGGGGTCCCATGATGGATATGCAGAAGGTTGAGGTAGTTCTCATCGACGAGGAGCTCGGCATGTAATAAAAGCGCCTGCCATGAAGGCGGCGCGCCCTAGTGCTATGAAATTTTAAGCAGGAAAACTGACACCGAAATTCCATCGGTGTCAGTTTTGTTTTGTCTGAATTTCCTCTTCAGCCGCTTGCTCTCGTACTGCAAGGTCTTCGCCGCTCTATACAGTACTTCTGTTTTCTACATAGGGGGGCTTTTGTTTATTGTCCGTTTTTACTGCTACTTCGAAGGCTTTTCAGTGGCATTCGGAGGGATTTTTCGCTTTGTAATTTTTAAATAACTCGCGTAATTATTTATATAAATCTCTTGACAAATTGGCACAATGCGGCTAATATTAAAGCATAAAGAGAAAGAGAGGGAAACCATGAAAAAGACACTATACAGCCTTATGCTTTCCGACGAAGTTGTGGCGGAGATTGACCGCCTTGCCCATAAATACGGCACAAACCGTTCAAATCTCATAAATCAGATACTCGCCGAGCACGTGAACCTTGTGACTCCCGAGCGCAGAATTAACGATATTTTCTCTCAGATTGAGCAGCTGCTCTCGCCTTCACGCGACCTTGTTCCCTTCTTTGCTCCCAATGCCCTGTCCATGAGCATGAAGAGCTCCCTGGAATACAAATACCGCCCCACCGTAAAATACGAGGTGGAGCTTTTCCGTGGGAATGAGGAGGCGCTTGGTGAAATTACGGTTAATTTCCGTACCCAGTCTGCCGCGCTGCTCAGCTCCATGGCGGAATTTTTCCGTCTTTGGAAAAACATTGAGGACGTGCATCTCCGTCCCATACTGGGCATCAACTCTCCCCGTTACGCACTCTGTGACGGCAAGTTCGTGCGCTCCATTGCAATTCCCGACCGCGATTGCTCCTCCTCCGAGCTTGCGCAGGTCATATCCGAATACATCAAGCTTTTCGACACCATGATGAAGGGCTATCTCGCAGGGCGCTTTGATGCCCGCGAGGTTGAAGCCTGCTACTTCTCTCTGCTGAGGAAAAGCCAGATTCTCATCTGACAGGAGGTCAGAATATGAACGCAAAAAACTTTACGCAAAAAACCTATGAGGCCCTGCAAGGTGCAACAGACAAGGCGGGGCAGCTTAATAACCAGTACGTCACGCCCGAGCATCTGCTCTATGCGCTGATTGACTCCGAGGGCGGTCTTATTCCCACAATGCTGGGTAAAATGGGCGCTGACTGCGGCGCTATTCTCAGCGAGCTTGAAAGCGAGCTCAGGAAGCTTCCTCAGGTCAGCGGCAGCGTTGAAACATACATTTCCAACGATGCAAACCGCGTGCTTCAGGCAGCCGACAAGGCAAAAGCCTCCATGGGCGACGAATATCTCTCCGTTGAGCACCTCATGCTCGGCATTTTTGCCGCGGCAACACCCGCAATCAAGCGCATTTTCGCCGACCACGGCATTACAAAAGGCAAATTCACCGAGGAGCTTGCCAAAGTAAAAAGCGGCCCCGTGACCGGTGACAACCCCGAAAGCACCTATGACGCACTTGCGAAATACGGCTCCGACCTTGTGGAGCGCGCACGCAACAACGAGCTTGACCCCGTAATCGGCAGAGATGCCGAAATCAGAAATGTCATTCGCATTCTCTCGCGAAAGACAAAGAACAACCCCGTACTCATCGGTGAGCCGGGTGTGGGCAAAACCGCCATCGCCGAAGGGCTTGCCCAGCGCATTGTCCGCGGCGACGTTCCCGACGGGCTTAAGAGCAAAACCGTTTTTTCTCTTGACATGGGCGCACTTATCGCAGGCGCAAAATACCGCGGCGAATTTGAGGAGCGTCTGAAGGCGGTTCTGCAGGAAATCAAGAAGTCCGAAGGTCAGATTATTCTCTTCATCGACGAGCTGCACACCATTGTGGGCGCGGGCAAAACCGAGGGCAGCATGGACGCGGGAAATCTGCTCAAGCCCATGCTGGCACGCGGCGAGCTTCACTGCATTGGCGCAACCACCCTTGACGAGTATCGCAAGTACATTGAAAAGGACGCGGCACTTGAGCGCCGCTTCCAGCCCGTCATGGTTGATGAGCCCACCGTTGAGGACACGATTTCCATTCTCCGCGGTCTCAAGGAGCGCTACGAGGTATATCACGGAGTCCGAATCCACGACAACGCCATTGTTGCCGCCGCAACCCTTTCAAACCGCTACATCTCCGACCGTTTCCTTCCCGACAAGGCCATTGACCTTGTGGACGAGGCCTGCGCTCTTATCCGCACGGAGATTGACTCCATGCCCGCCGAGCTTGACGATATCCGCCGCAAGATAATGCAGCTGGAAATTGAGGAAATGGCGCTTAAAAAGGAAACCGACAGACTTTCCATGGACCGCCTTGAAAAGCTCACCGAGGAGCTTGCAAACCTCAAGGACAGCTTTAATGAGCACAAGTCCCGCTGGGAAAGCGAGAAAAACAGCGTTGAGGAAGTCAAAAATCTCAAGAGTGAGCTTGAAAAAATTCACTCCGAGATTGAGAATGCCCAGCTTAACTACGAATATGAAAAGGCGGCACGCCTTAAATATTCCGACCTCCCCGCCCTTGAGGAAAAGCTTGCCGCGGCGGAGAAGCTCAGCGAGGAGCGCAAGGCCGAAAGCCTTGTGCACGACACCGTAACCGACGAGGAAATAGCGGGCATCGTGGCAAAATGGACGGGCATTCCCGTGAGCAAGCTCATGGAGGGCGAGCGTGAAAAGCTTCTGCACCTTGACGATGTTCTCCACAGGCGCGTAATCGGTCAGGACGAGGCGGTACAGCGCGTCACCGAGGCAATTCTGCGCTCCCGCGCAGGTATTGCCGACCCCAACAGACCCGTTGGCAGCTTCATGTTCCTCGGCCCCACGGGTGTGGGCAAAACCGAGCTTGCAAAGGCCCTTGCAGAGTGCCTTTTCGACGACGAGCACAACATTGTCCGTATCGACATGACGGAATACATGGAAAAGTTCTCCGTTTCCCGTCTTATCGGTGCGCCTCCCGGATATGTGGGCTATGACGAGGGCGGTCAGCTTACCGAGGCAGTCCGCCGCAAGCCTTATTCCGTGGTGCTGTTTGACGAGATTGAAAAGGCGCACCCCGATGTTTTCAACATTCTGCTGCAAATCCTCGACGACGGACGCATCACCGATTCCCAGGGCAGAACCGTTGATTTTAAGAACACCATTATCATCATGACCTCGAACCTCGGCAGCTCCTATCTGCTGGAGGGAATCACCGAAAACGGTGAAATCTCCGAAGACGCAAGAGAGCTTGTCATGGCGGAGCTGAAGCGCCGCTTCCGTCCTGAATTTCTCAACCGTCTTGACGAAATTCTCTGCTTCAAGCCCCTTACGAAAAACGAGCTCTGCGGCATTGTGGACAACCTTACGGCTTCCCTCCGCGGCAGGCTCAACGAGCGCAGCCTTGACCTTGAGATCACCCCCGAGGCAAAGCAGCTCATCATCGACCGCGGCTATGACCCCGTATTCGGTGCAAGACCGCTTAAGCGCTATCTGCAGTCGGCGGTGGAAACCCTCATCGCACGCACGATTCTCGCAGGCGGCATTCCCGCGGGGTACACAATAGTTGTTGACGTTTCAGACGGCGAGCTTATATGCAGATAAAAAAACTCACACCCTTTACAATTGCAGTAAAGGGTGTGATTCTTTATTTAACCGAAAAGATTTCCTTAACAATCTCGATGAATTTTTCCGTTGCGGGTGACGGTGCAGGGCCTTTCCGCACCGCAATGCCGATATCGCGGTAAATCGGAGTGTCAAACTCCTTGAGCACAACATTAAAGGGCATTCGCTGGGTTACAAGCTCGGAAAGAATGGAAACGCCCAATCCGCTTTCCACCATTGCCATGATGGAATAATCGTCATTGACCTCGCAGAAGGTATCAAGGGGCTCCTGAAGCTCGGCGTGAAGCTGCATGAAAAGCTTTGACGCCTCGTTGTGCCCGTCCTCAGAAAGCTTGATTATCCTCTCCCTGCTCAACTCCTGAATTGGAAAGCTTCCGCTGTCTGCTCTCGGGTGGTCGGCGGGCAGCACCGCAAGAAGTCTGTCGCGGCGCAGAAGCGTGAAGTCAATTTCCTCCGCATAGGGCGCGGATATAAAGCCGCAGTCGATCTCTCCTGCGCGCAGAGCGTCCTCCGTGTCGGAATACTCCATATTCTGAAGCTGAAAATCAATGCCGGGGTACCTTTTCTTGAACTCCTTGAGAATTGCGGGAAGCCACTGGGTCGATACGCTGGCGCAGGAGCCGATGCGGATAAATCCCGTGTCAACTCCCCTGAGCTCGCTGGCGCGCTCCTGCATACTCCGGTATTTGCCGCACAGCTCCTTAATATACGGAAGCATAACAAGACCGTCAGAGGACAGAGAAAGTCCTCCGCGGCTTCTGTGCAGCAGATTAAGCTTCCACTCCTCCTCTATGTCCGCAACCATGCGGCTTACGGCGGATTGAGTGTAACCCAGCTGGTCAGCAGCCTTTGAAATACTTCCAAGCTCCACGACTTTTAAAAATGCCTGATACTTTCTGATTGACATACCGCACCTCAGTATTCCCGAATTTCATATA
>JAZRVW010000030.1:0-7628 GCA_045599385.1 Oscillospiraceae bacterium
TATGACGCAATCGCCATCGTAAGCAGGCTTTTCAGAACGCAGTCGGGCAGGTCCATGGCGGACTGCGGAGACAGAAGGCTCATTTACGGCACGCTCTGCGATACGGAGGGCGCCCCGCTTGACCTTTGCCTCTGCACCGTCAGCCGGGCACCCAACAGCTACACCGGAGAGGACACCGCCGAGCTTCAGTGCCACGGCTCCCCCACCGTTCTGCGAGCCGCACTTGACGCGATTTTTTCTCTGGGCGCACGTCAGGCGCTTCCCGGCGAATTTACAAAACGCGCCTTCCTGAACGGCAGAATGGACTTAACCTCTGCCGAGGCGGTTGCGGACATTATCGACGCGGAGACCGCCGAGGCCGCGAAAAACGCCGCAGGTCAGCTTGGCGGGGCAATTTCCTGCAAAATCGACGGCATCTACAAAACGCTGACGGACATCTCCTGCCACTATCACGCGGTGCTTGACTATCCCGACGAGGATATTGAGGACTTTGTGCTTGCGGGCTATGAAAATGAAATTTCCTCCGCAATTTCCGTTCTCCGCAGACTCTCCGACAGCTATGCTGGAGGAAAAATCATGCAGGGCGGAATTCCCGCCGCAATCATCGGACGTCCCAACGCTGGCAAAAGCTCGCTTCTCAACGCCGTTCTCGGCTATGACCGCGCCATTGTCACCGACATTCCCGGCACCACGCGCGATACCATCGAGGAAAAGCTCCGTCTGGGCGGAGTCCTTCTGCGTCTTACGGACACCGCAGGCATGCGCGATACCGAGGACGAAATAGAAAAGCTGGGCGTGGAGCGCAGCAGAAGGGCCATGGAAAGCGCCGAGCTTGTGATTGCCGTAATCGACGGCAGCCGTGAGCTTGAAGAGGCAGACCTTGAAATTATCCGCCATGCCGAAAAGGCGGCAAAGGCAATCATCGTCCTTTCAAAATCCGACCTGGGAAAGCTCTGCGTTCTTCCCGAAACGTCGCTTCCCATTGTGGAGATAAGCTCGGTTACGGGCGAAGGGCTTGAGGCTCTCGGGGCGAAAATCAGAGAGCTGTTCCCGCTGCCCGAGGTTCCCGCAGGCGAAATCCTCACCAACGCCCGTCAGGCAGAAGCTGTAAAGCGCGCGCTGGAGTTCATGCTTTCGGCAAGGAGCGCCATGGAGTCGGGCTGCACCCCCGACATCGTTCTGACGGAAACCGAGGGCGCAATGCAGGCGCTGGGCGAGCTTACGGGCCGCACCGTACGCGAGGACGTCACAAACAGAATATTCGAGCGCTTCTGCGTAGGAAAATAAAAAGCACCCTCTGGGTGCTTTTTTGCATAACGGGACAACGAAAAAAGCTCGCCTTTAAGGCGAGCTTGTTTCGGGTAATATTAAGCTATTACACAGCGCGGGTGACCTTGCCGCTGCGGAGGCAGCGGGTGCATGCGTAAACGTGCTTGGGGCTGCCGTCTACGATGGCCTTGACGCGCTTCACATTGGGCTTCCATGTACGGTTGGAACGTCTGTGGGAATGGGAAACCTGAATACCAAAGGCTACGCCCTTGTCGCAAAACTCACATTTTGCCATAAGTTGAAGCACCTCCTTGCTTGTGTTTCGTGTCCGATTTGCGGACAGCTTATTAATAATAGCAGAATAAAACAGTAAATGCAAGCATTATTTTTACTTTTTTGTAACTAAAATTCTGTGAGCAAAAATTGTTGCCAAATCCGTAAAATGTTATATAATAATATAGATATATTATACATTGGGAGGAGTATACGCTTATGGCAAGCAAGTATTCCGTGAAGCTGAAAAACATAGTGGAGGAAAACAATCTCACGCCCCTGCACACCTCCGCAGACTACGAAACACGGCTTCTCACAACGGCTGACATAAACCGTCCCGCACTTCAGCTTGCGGGCTTCTATAATTACTTTGACCCCTCGCGTCTTCAGATAATGGGCAGAGTCGAAAGCACCTATCTTGAGCTTAAGACCGATGAGGAGCGCCGCAAATGCTTTGAGGACCTCATGCGCTGGGACATTTCCGCGCTGGTGCTGTGCCACGGCGCCGCCGTATTCCCCGAATGTGTCGAAATGGCGGAAAAATATGACCGCAACATTTTCCTCACCCCCGAGGACACCTCCGACTTTATGGCAAACGTCATAAGCTCCCTGCACGTTCACCTTGCACCCCGCACCACAATGCACGGTGTTCTTGTTGAGGTTCACGGCGAGGGTCTGCTCCTCACGGGCGATTCAGGCATAGGCAAAAGCGAAACCGCCCTTGAGCTGATTAAGCGCGGCCACCGTCTTATTGCCGACGATGCCGTGGATATCCGCAAGGTCGGCAAGTCCTCGCTCATCGGAACCGCCCCCGAGCTCATAAGATATTACATGGAGCTGCGCGGCATCGGCGTTGTTGATGTGCGCCACATCTACGGCGTGGGCTCCGTCAAGCCCGAGGGACCCATTGACCTCGTTGTAAACATGGAGGTATGGGACGATGACAAGATGTATGACCGCCTGGGGCTCAGCGATGAGAACACCGAAATTCTCGGTGTTAAGGTTCCAAGCATCACTATTCCCGTGCGTCCCGGCAGAAATCTTGCGGTAATCCTTGAGCTTGCCGCCATGAACAACCGTCAGAAAAAGATGGGCTACAACGCGGCGGAAACCCTTGCCGCAAATCACGACTCCGCAATCGACGCGGGAACACTTTAAATCATCTAAGGAGATTAAACATGGAAAGTCTTGAAAACGCCATTGCAAAAATAAAGGAAGAAATGCCTCAGGTTGACCTGCGCGAGCATGAAAGCATGAAAAGTCACTGCTCCTTCAAGCTGGGCGGCGAGGTCCGTGTCTATATTGCACCCAAGGACGTATGGGATATGTCAAAGGTGTTCTATATTCTGCACTTCTTCGATGTGGCTCCTCTCATGGTGGGCAGATGCACAAACCTCATCATTCCCGAGGAGGGACTGGACATCTGCGTTGTCAGCACCGAAAATCTTCAGGATCTGCGCATGGGCGAAACGGAAAACACTATTTACGCCGAGGCAGGCGTGTCTCTTGCCCGTCTTGCCCAGTTTGCGCAGCAGAAGGGTCTTGCCGGACTTGAGTTCGCAAGCGGCATTCCCGGCTCTGTTGGCGGCGGCGTGCTCATGAACGCGGGTGCCTACGGCGGCGAAATGAAGGACGTTGTGGACAGCGTTGTCCTGTACTACCTCACCGACCAGGCGCTTACGGAGGTCAAGGGCGAGGACGCAGGCTTTGCCTACCGTCACAGCAACTTTGAAAACGTTTCCTGCGCAATTCTCGGCGCTGTTTTCAAGCTCACCCCCGATGACCCCGAGGCAATCGCCGCGCGCATGAAGGAAATGAACGACAAGCGCCGTGACAAACAGCCTCTGGATATGCCCTCCGCAGGCAGCGCCTTCAAGCGCCCCGAAAACGGCTACGCGGCAGCATATATTGACCAGGCGGGACTCAAGGGCTATTCCGTGGGCGGCGCCCAGGTTTCCGAAAAGCACGCGGGCTTCGTTGTTAACACAGGCGACGCCACCTATGACGACGTTGTTGCCCTTATGGACCACGTGCGCCGTACGGTTTATGACAAATTCAAGGTGACTCTTATGCCCGAAATCAGAATCTACCCCAAGGGCATGATTCTTGTTGACAACTGGAAGCTCCAGAAGCGCAGCATAATGGACGCCATGGCCGAAACCGCAAAGCAGAAGGTTGAAGAAGCAAACAGCAACGGAGAAAACTGATGGAATTTCTGATAATCACAGGTCTGTCGGGCGGCGGCAAGAGCCAGGCGGCAGACATAATCGAGGACCTTGCATTTTATTGCGTTGACAATATGCCCGCGGCGCTTATTCCCCGCTTTGCCGAGCTTTGCGCCGCAACCAAGGGCCGCTATGAAAAAGTCGCGCTTGTTACCGACATGCGCGAGAAAAACGGCGTGCAGGAAATTTTCGATGCTCTGAAAACGCTGAAGGATATGGGCTTCGGCTACAAAATTCTGTTCATGGAGGCCGAAGCGCCCGTAATAATCAAGCGCTACAAGGAGTCACGCCGTCCTCACCCTCTTTCCAAAAAGGGTGACTCAATCGCGGACTCCATCGCAAGAGAAAAGGGGCTGATGCAGCCCGTGCGCGATGCGGCGGACTACATCGTCAACACCTCCCATCTCACTCTCGGTCAGCTGCAGAACGAGCTTTACACGCTGTTTTCAGGCGACGTCAAGGAGCGCCCCATCACAGTAAACGTTATGTCCTTCGGCTTCAAATACGGCATTCCCATGGACGCAGACCTTGTTTTCGATGTGCGCTTCCTGCCGAACCCCTATTATATTGAGTCCATGCGTTCCCACTGCGGTCTTGATGAGGACGTGCGAGACTATGTTTTCAGCTTTCCCCAGACGAGTGAATTTATGGACAGGCTCACGGACTTAATCAAATTCCTGCTGCCCCAGTATATTGAAGAGGGCAAATACAGCCTCACAATCGGAATCGGCTGCACCGGCGGCCGCCACCGCAGCGTTGCAATTGCAACCGCACTCGGCAATGCCCTGAGCGAAGAGGGCATCAACGTTGCGGCTATTAACCGCGACCTCAACAGAGGCGGCTGATTTTCGGAGAGAAAAATGACCTTTTCCGCAGATGTAAAAAAAGAATTGTGCCAGCCTCGCATTGAGCGCAAATGCTGCGCTCTTGCCGAGGCTTACGGTGTTTTGCTGTACTGCCACAGCTTCAGCCCTGCGGAGATAAGGGTCGTCACCTCCTCCGATGCCTTTGCCGAGCGCCTGCCTTATCTTTTCAAAAAAGCCTTCGGCATTAAGTTTGACAGAGTTCCCGCCGAAGATGCAGGTGGCAAGCGGAGCTTTTACATCACCGACAGGGAAAAAATAAAAAGCATTTACGATGCCTTCGGAAGTGATGTGGGAACGCTGTCGCTGCATATAAACCTCGGAATAATCGAGGAGCCCTGCGACAGAGCGGCATTCCTGCGCGGAGCGTTTCTCGCGGGCGGAAGCATAACCGACCCCGAAAAGCGCTACCACATGGAGCTTGCCACCGCGCACTACAGCGTATCCCGCGAGGCAGTGTCCGTCATGCGCGAAATGGGCTTTGAGCCAAAGGAATCACAGCGCCGCGGAAACCACCTGCTGTACTTCAAAAGGGCCGATGAAATTGCCGATGTTCTGACCACCATCGGCGCCTCCTCCGCCTCCATGGCTCTCGTTGCGGCAAAAATCGAGAAGGAAATGAACAACGAAATCATGCGCAAGGTAAACTGCGATTCGGCAAACGCGGACAAGACCGTTGCCGCCGCCGCGGAGCAGATGGCGGCGATACGGCGCATTGAACGGGAATACGGTCTTGACATTCTGCCCGAGCCTCTGCAGGAGGCGGCACTTCTGAGAATCGCAAACCCCGAGGTGAGCCTCTCCGACCTTGCCAGACTTTCCTATCCCCCCGTCAGCAAAAGCTGTCTGTCGCACAGATTGAGAAAGATAATTGAGTTTAAACCCGAAGGGGAAGAATAAAGAATCGAGATAAAATATGAGCTTTGTTCACCTGCATGTTCATAGTGAGTTTTCGCTGCTCGACGGTGCCTGTCGCATTGAGGGGCTGGTTAAGCGCGCCAAGGAACTGGGACAGACCGCCGTTGCCATCACCGACCACGGCGTAATGTACGGTGCCGTTGCCTTCTACAAGGTCTGCTGTGCCGAGGGCATAAAGCCCATTATCGGCTGTGAGGTCTATGTTGCGCCGCGTAGCCGCTTTGACAAGGACCACAACATTGACGGCGAGTACACCCACCTCATTCTGCTGTGCAAAAACGAAACGGGCTACAAAAATCTCTGCTATCTCGTGTCCTCTGCCTTCACCGAAGGCTTCTATATCAAGCCCCGCATCGACTGGGAGCTGCTTTCCCAGCACTCTGAAGGTCTTGTCTGTCTTTCGGGCTGTGTTGCAGGCGCAATTCCCCGCATGATAAATTCGGGCAATTACAAAGCCGCAAAGGAAAAAGCCCTTGAGCTTCAGCGCCTTTTCGGCAAAGACAGCTTTTATCTTGAAATTCAGGACCACGGTCTTGAGGTTGAGCATAGGGCCGCAGAGGGCCTTATCCGCATTCATAAGGAAACGGGCATTCCCCTTGCCGTCACCAATGACGCTCATTACATTGAGCAGAAGGACGCCTATTATCAGGACGTTCTCATGTGCATTCAGATGGGCAAAAGCGTTGCCGACCCCGCACGCATGAGGTTTGAAAGCGACAGCTTCTACCTCAAAAGCGAGGAGGAGATGCGCGCCCTGTTCCCCGAATATCCCGAGGCCGCCGACAACACGGCGAGGATTGCGGAAATGTGCAGCTACGACTTCGAATTCGGTCACTACAAGCTGCCCCGTTTCCAGCTTCCCGAGGGTGAAACCGACAGCTACAGCTATCTCTGCAAGCTCTGCATCAAGGGCTTCCTTGAGCGCTATCCAAATGACGACGGCACTGTGAAAAATCAGCTCAAATACGAGCTTGAAATGATAAAGAAAATGGGCTTTGTGGACTACTTCCTCATTGTTTCCGACTTTATCTCCTACGCCAAGGGCGAGAAAATTCCCGTGGGTCCCGGCAGAGGCTCCGCCGCAGGAAGCGTTGTTTCCTACACTCTCGGCATCACCGATGTTGACCCCATAAAATACAGCCTTTTCTTCGAGCGCTTTCTCAATCCCGAACGAGTAAGCATGCCCGATATTGATATCGACTTCTGCGTCAACCGTCGCGGTGAGGTCATCGACTACGTCAACCGCAAATACGGTGCTGACCACGTTGCGCAGATTGTAACCTTCGGCACCATGGCCGCAAAGGGCGCGGTGCGCGATGTGGGCAGAGTTCTTGACCTGAGCTATGCCGAGTGCGACTCCGTTGCAAAGCAGATTCCCTTTGCCCTGAACATGACGCTTGACGAAGCCCTGAAGCTTTCAAAGCCTCTCCGCGAAATGTACGAAAGCGACGAAAATATCCGCCACCTCATTGACACCGCAAAGGCAATCGAGGGCATGCCCCGCCATGCAAGCATGCACGCGGCGGGCGTTGTCATCACCGACAAGCCCGTTTACGAGTATGTACCCCTTTCCAAAAATGACGAGTCCGTTGTCTGCCAGTATCAGATGACAACTCTTGAGGAGCTGGGGCTTCTCAAAATGGACTTCCTCGGTCTGCGAAACCTCACCGTCCTTGAGGATGCGGCAAATATGGTGCGGGAAACCGAGCCCGACTTCAGCGTCGATAAAATCCCCGACGGCGACAGGGCCGTTTTCGATATGCTGTCCGCAGGCAGAACAAGCGGCGTTTTCCAGCTTGAAAGCACGGGCATGACAGGTGTCTGCACGGGGCTCAAGCCCCGCAGCATTGAAGACATCACCGCTATCATTTCCCTCTACCGCCCGGGTCCCATGGAGAGCATTCCCCGCTTCATTGAATGCTCCGCAAACCCCGATAAAATCAGCTACAAGCATGAAATGCTCCGTCCCATTCTGGACGTTACCTACGGCTGTATCGTCTATCAGGAGCAGGTTATTGAAATCTTCCGCCGTCTTGCAGGCTTTTCTCTCGGTCAGGCGGACATGATTCGCCGCGCCATG
>JAZRVW010000031.1:0-27877 GCA_045599385.1 Oscillospiraceae bacterium
CTGTTTAGATGCTGTAAATTACTTGTTCTTGGACTTTATGTACTCGTCGATGCTCTTTGCACCGGTCTTGCCTGCGCCCATTGCAAGAATAACGGTTGCGGAACCGGTAACTGCGTCGCCGCCGGCGAATACGCCTTCGCGTGCGGTCTGACCGTTCTCGTCAGCCTCGATGCCGCCCTTCTTGGTGACGGTGAGACCCTTGGTGGTGGAACGAATCAGGGGGTTGGGGCTGGTGCCGATTGCAATGATAACTGCATCGCAGGGAAGAATCCAGTTGGAGCCTTCAACTGCAACGGGCTTTCTGCGGCCCTTTTCGTCGGGCTCGCCGAGCTCCATCTTCTGCAGCTCAATACCGGTTACGCGGCCTTCCTCGTCGCCGTGAATGGCGATGGGGTTGTTCAGCAGCTGGAACTCAATGCCCTCAGCCTCTGCATGCTCAACCTCTTCCTTACGTGCGGGCAGCTCATCGCGGCCACGACGGTAGGTGATGTAAACATGCTCGCCGCCAAGACGCTTTGCAACGCGGGATGCGTCCATTGCAACGTTGCCGCCGCCGACAACAGCGACTACCTTGGGGTGCTTGATAGGCGTATCGTAATCGTCACGGTATGCCTTCATGAGATTGGTACGGGTGAGGATTTCGTTTGCGGAGTAAACGCCCAGGAGATTCTCGCCGGGGATATGCAGGAACTGGGGAAGGCCTGCGCCGGAGCCGATGAAGACAGCTTCGTACTTCTCGTCGTCAAACAGCTCGTCAATGGTCATTGCCTTGCCGATAACTGCGTCGGTGACAATCTTGACACCCATCTTTTCAAGGTTTGCAACCTCGGCTGCAACGATTTCCTTGGGGAGACGGAACTGGGGAATGCCGTAAACCAGAACGCCGCCGGGCTTATGGAATGCTTCGTAAATGGTTACATCGTAGCCCATCTTGCGCAGGTCGCCTGCACAGGTCAGGGAGGCAGGGCCGGAGCCTACGATGGCGATGCGGTGACCGTTAGATTCGGGAACCTTAACTTCGTCCTTGACTTCCTTGTTCATGTGGTAGTCGGCAACAAAGCGCTCCAGACGGCCGATGCCGACTGCTTCACCCTTGAGACCGCGGACACACTTGCTCTCGCACTGCTTTTCCTGGGGGCATACGCGGCCGCAGACAGCAGGCAGGGAGTTGGTGGAAGTGATGATTTCGTATGCTGCGTCAAAGTCGCCTGCGGCAACCTTGGCAATAAATTCGGGAATACGTACGGAAACGGGGCAGCCTGTGCGGCAAGGCATATTGTGGCAGTTCAGGCAACGCTTTGCCTCGTCCATTGCCATTTCGGGAGTGTAGCCGAGAGCGACCTCGTCAAAGTTGCCGGCGCGGACGATAGGATCCTGCTCGGGCATGGGATTCTTTTCCATCTTCATATTAGCCATTGCGCTTACCTCCGGTCATATTGCAGATATGCTTTGCAGCTTCTGCCTGCTCGTCTTTGTAGAATGCTGCGCGCTTGATGAGGGAATCAAAGTCAACCTCGTGTGCGTCAAAGTCGGGGCCGTCAACGCAGGCGAACTTGGTCTCGCCGCCAACGATAACACGGCAGCCGCCGCACATACCGGTACCGTCGACCATGATGGGGTCGAGGGAGATGATGGTCTTGATGCCGTAGGGACGGGTAACATCGGCCAGGAACTTCATCATGATGTCGGGGCCGATTGCGATAACGCGGTCAAACTGGGGCTTGCCCTCTGCGATGTTTGCGTCGATTTCCTGCTTGAGATACTGGGTGGTGAAGCCCTTCTCACCGTAGGTGCCGTCGTCGGTGCACATGATGAGCTTGTCAGATGCTGCCTTGAGCTCGTCCTTCAGGATAACGATATCAGCACTTCTGAAGCCGCCGATGAAGGTTACTTCGATGCCCTTTTCGTGCATTTCCTTAGCAATAGGATATGCGATTGCGCAGCCGACGCCGCCGCCGACAACACAGACCTTCTTCAGACCTTCCATCTCGGTAGCCTTGCCGAGAGGACCGACGAAGTCGGTGATGTAGTCGCCCTGCTCAACGGTGTGGAGCATTCTGGTGGTACGGCCTGCGGCCTGAACCATAACGGTTACGGTACCCTTTTCGCGATCATAACCTGCAACGGAAACGGGAGTACGCTCGCCCTGCTCGTCAAGGCGGAAGATGACGAACTGACCTGCCTGAGCGTGCTTTGCAACCAGGGGTGCTTCGATTTCGAACAGGCAGATGGTCTTGGCCTCGTTCAGAAATCTCTTAGTTACTACTTTGAACATGTCATTACCTCTTGTCTTTTATAAAATTTGTATTAAAAAACATACTTAGACAACATTAGATATTTTACTTTAATTGACTCATAATGTCAACAACCGAAATTTCGCCAAAAACGCAAAAAAGTCAGTATTGTCAATACTTTGCGGGTTTTTGCTGTTTATATTTTAACAGTCTTTTCGCAAAAGTTTGCCCTTGCTGATATGTTCCGCAGGGTATATATTATACATGGTGGTGATAATACCGTGATTTACGAAAAAAGCTTTGGCGAAAATTATTCGCTTTTTACACTTGAAAATAAAAACGGACTGAGCATTTCCGTCACAGACCTGGGTGCGACGGTGCAGAGTATTCTTACGCCCGACAGAAACGGAGCCTTTGCGGACATAGTACTCGGTTACGATACGCCGGAGGAATACCTGATGCACGGGGATTACCTCGGCGCAACCGTAGGCCGCTATGCAAACAGAATTGCGGGAGCAAGCTTTGAACTCGGCGGCAGGAAGCATAAGCTTACCGCAAACGAAGGGGAGAATACCCTTCACGGCGGAGTGGGCTTCAGCAAAAAACGCTTTTCCGTTGAATATAAAGATGAGGATACAATTATTTTTGAGCTTGTTTCGCCCGACGGAGAGGACGGCTTTCCGGGGGAGCTTACCGCAGACGTGCTTTACAGACTCAATGACAATGATGAGCTTCAGATAATTTATTCCGCGTCTTCCACAAAGGACACGGTTGTCAATATGTGCAACCACAGCTACTTTAATCTGCGGGGAGAGGGAACAGTGCTTGACCACAGCCTCATGATTAACGCGGACAGCTATACCCCCGTTGATGAAAAGCTTATTCCCACGGGGGAGATAAAAGAACTTGCGGGCACGGATTTTGATTTCCGAAGTATGCGGAAAATCGAAAAGGGCTTTTATGACCATAACTTTGTGCTGAATGAAGGCACCCTATGCGCAGAGGTCTATGACGAAATCAGCGGCAGAACCATGCGCGTTACAACGGATATGCCGGGTGTGCAGTTCTATGCCGCGGGAATGCTGACAGAGCGCAAGGGGAAAGGCGGTAACGTCTACGGCAAAAATTCGGGCTTCTGCCTTGAAACCCAGTTTTTCCCCGATTCCCCCAACCGTCCGGAGTTTCCCTCGTGTATATTGAAAAAAGACGAAATTTTTATGAAGAAAACCGTTTATAAATTCGGAGTGAAATAAAGAAAAATACCGCAGTATAGTGCTGCGGTATTTTTGCTTTTTACTAATCATACAAATTTAATATGTACATTTTTACATTTATTACAATTGCAATCGTTTTTGGACACGTGTATAATAAATGTATAAACATGTTTAAAAATAAACAATTTTGTAAAGATAGGAGATTATATTATGGCAAACAAGAGCGATATCGTAAGAAACGGCTTCAGACTGACCGGACCTCTTGCAAAGAGAGGCTACGACTGGTGGTGGCATAACATGACCGCCATAAACAAGGAAACCGGAGAAGAAAAACCCTTCTTCATTGAGTTCTTTGTATGCAACCCTGCACTCGCAAAAGATGAACCCGTCATCGTTTGGAACAGACCCGAAGCACAGAAGGCCGGCGAGCGTCCCTCCTATGTCATGGTAAAGTGCGGCTTCTGGGGCGAAAAGGAAAAGGGCCAGATTCACAATTTCTACGCATGGAAAGACGTTGAAATTCAGAAGGAAGGCCCCATTGACATCAAGGTCAACGGCTGCCACTGTTCCGAAACTCACATCAGCGGCCACGTTGAAGTAACTCCCGAGCAGGCTGCGGCACATCCCGAATGGATGTCCGATGCAGGTACTATGAGCTGGGATCTCTCCGTTGACAAGAACATTACCTACAACGTTGGCTACGGCGCAAGCAAGTTCTTCCGCAAGATCAACTCCTTCGAGATGTTCTGGCACGCAGAAGGTATCCGCACCTTCTACAAGGGCACCATCACCCTCAACGGTGTTGAGTACTCTGTAGAGCCCGAAACCTGCTACGGCTACGCAGACAAGAACTGGGGCGGCGACTTCACTGAGCCTTGGGTATGGCTCTCCTCCTCCAACCTCAAGAGCCGTATCACAGGCAAGCAGCTCATGAACTCCGTATTTGAAATCGGCGGCGGCAAGCCCAAGGTATTCGGCGTTGCTCTGGACCGCAAGCTTCTGGGCTGCTGCTGGTACGAGGGCGAGGACTTTGAATTTAACTTTGCAAAGTTCTGGACCGGCTCCCGCACCAAGTTCGACTGCCACGACACCGGCGACGAAATCGTATGGCACGTTGAGCAGACCACCTTCAAGGGCAAGATGATTACCGATATCCGCTGCTGGAAGAAGGACATGATCTATATCAACTACGAGTGTCCCGATGGTCTCAAGCGCTACAACCACCTGAACAACGGCGGCAACGGCACCGGCGTCATCAAGCTCTATCGCAGAAAGGGCCTGAAGAAGTTCGACGTTATCGACGAGATGGACGCAAAGAACATCGGCTGCGAATACGGTGTATACGACTTCTGATTGAATACATAAATATAAAAGAGAGTTGCTTTGCAACTCTCTTTTTTCATGCCCTGATTGTGCCTCGCATACATTAATAATGAAACTGACGTGAATCTACGCGAAAACCCGGGCAAAGCCGGACTGAAATTTCCGGTTGACTTTTTCACGTGGTTAGCATATACTAACTGTAGTTAGCAGAAGCTAACTTGGAGGCGACAGCATGACACTTGATAAACTTCAGCCAGGAAAAAAGGCGCAAATCCTCACGGTCGGCGGTGAGGAAAAGCTGCGCTGTCATCTGCTGGACATGGGGCTTATACCTCATACTGAGGTGACTGTGCGCAAGACCGCTCCGCTTGGTGATCCCATTGAAATCAGTCTGAGAGGCTACACCATGACACTACGTAAAAGCGATGCGGCTGAAATTGAGGTTCAGCCCTGCGTGGAGGTGTGAGCATGGTTATAGCCCTTGTGGGAAATCAGAATTGCGGCAAAACAACGCTTTTTAATCAGCTCACGGGCTCAAATCAGCACGTGGGCAACTTTCCGGGCGTAACGGTTGAGCATAAATTCGGCGATATATCAGGCTATAAAAACTGGCAGCTTGTTGATTTGCCCGGCATTTACTCAATCCGTTCTTATTCTGGAGAGGAGCTTGTGGCGAGAAACTTTATTCTTGACAACGATCCCGATGCCATAATAAACATTGCCGATGCAACGAACATTGAGCGAAATCTCTACCTCACACTTCAGCTCATTGAAATGGGGAAGCCCATGGTGCTTGCGCTCAATATGATGGACGAACTGCTTGGAAATCACGGCTCCGTTGATGTAGATAAGCTTTCAAAGCGCCTCGGCATTCCCGTTGTGCCCATTTCGGCGGCGAAAAATGACGGTGTTGAGGAGCTTATGGAAATTGTGGCGGATACCGCAATGAAAAAGCAGAAGCCGAAAAAAATCGACTTCTGCAAGGCGGGACCCGTTCACCGATGCATACATACGGTGAGCCATGCGGTTGAGGATAACGCGGAAAGAATAGGAATGCCGCCGCGCTTTGCGGCAACAAGGATAATTGAGCAGGACAGTGAAATAATTAAGCGCCTTGCTCTCGGTGAAAACAAGCTTGAGCTTATTGAGTGCGCTGTGCATGAAATGGAAACGGAAAGCGGCCTTGACCGCAACGCAGCCCTTGCGGATATGCGCTACCGTTTTATTGAGGCAGTCTGCGGCGAAGCTGTCGTCAAGGCACAAGAGAGCAGGGAACAGCTCAGAAGCATTAAAATAGATAAGGTGCTAACCAATAAGTACCTTGCAATTCCCACCTTTATCGGAATAATGGCGTTCATATTTTGGATGACCTTTGACCTGATAGGTCAGCGCCTTTCGGATTTGCTTTCCGGGGCAATTGACGCGCTTACGGCTGCGGCAGATGGGGCGCTGACGGCCTACGGGCTAAACCCCACGGTGCATAGTCTGGTGATTGACGGCGTTTTTGCGGGTGTGGGAAGTGTGCTGAGCTTTCTGCCCATAATCGTTGTGCTGTTTTTCTTCCTTGCCATTCTTGAGGACACGGGTTATATGGCACGCGTTGCCTTTGTAATGGACAGGCTGCTGAGAAAAATCGGACTTTCGGGACGCAGCTTTGTGCCGATGCTCATAGGCTTCGGCTGCAGCGTGCCTGCAATCATGGCAACGCGTACGCTGTCCTCGGAGCGTGACCGAAAGATGACGCTGATGATTGTGCCGTTTATGAGCTGCAGCGCAAAGATTCCGATTTACGCCATGTTCACGGCGGCATTTTTCCCGGGAAAAAGTGTGCTTGTAATGACCGCCCTTTACCTCGGAGGAATGCTTGTGGGAGTAATCGCCGCAAAGCTCCTGAGTATGACGGCGTTTACGGGAAATCCCGTGCCGTTTGTCATGGAGCTTCCGAATTACCGTATGCCCTCGCTGAAAAGCGTCCTGCTGCTCATGTGGGAAAAGGCGTGGGATTTTATTCGCAGGGCATTTACCGTAATATTTGTTGCGACTGTCGTGATATGGTTTTTGCAGCATTTTGATGCACGGCTCAATGTTGTTGGCTCCGACAGCACCACAAGCCTGCTGGCTTCCATCGGCGAATTTATGGCACCGTTTTTTGCGCCCCTGGGCTTCGGCGATTGGCGTATTGTGACATCGCTTGTAACTGGACTCATGGCAAAGGAAGCGGTAATCAGCACAATTGGTGTGCTGCTTAACGTGGGAAACGATGCGCTGGCCGCGGCAATTTCGGGGCTGTTCACCGTGCCGTCTGCCCTCAGCTTTCTAAGCTTCTGCCTGCTTTACACACCCTGCGTTGCGGCAATATCCGCAATTAAGCGGGAACTGAACAGCGGAGCAAAAACACTGTTCATCGTCGTAAGCCAGTGCTGCGTGGCATGGCTTGTGTCGTACATTGTATATGTGCTTGCGGGGGTGTTTATATGATGGAAATTATAATAGTAGCGCTTGTTGTACTGTGGAGTATTTTTGCAATAAAAAACAGCCGCAGACATGGCTGCGGCGGCGACTGCGCACGGTGCGCTGCAAAGTGCAAGGACAAAGAAAAATAAAATAAAAAACGAAAAGCTGACAGGAAAGAGCCTGTCAGCTTTTGTTATCAGTATATTGATGCAATGATTATGGCAAGGAAGCTTGCGGCGATTGCCACAGCGGATTCAACAAACCATATCTTTTTTGCCGAGGCTTCATTCTCGGCAGGATTTTTAAAATCAATATCAGTCTTCATAGCTTCTCCGAAAAACGCAGGGCGATAAAGCCCTGCGTTTTACTGGTTTTGATTATTCAGCCTCAGCAAGTGCCTTTGCTTCTTCGATAACCTTCTGCTGAACGTTGCCGGGAGCTTCCTCATAGCGAACGAACTTGCAGGAGAAGGAGCCGCGACCCTGAGTCATGGAGCGCAGGTCGATGGTGTAGGAGCCCATTTCTGCCATGGGAACTTCTGCCTCAACAATCTGCATGCCGTCTTCGGCGTTCATGCCGAGAACGGTGCCGCGACGCTTGGAGGAGATATCGGACATGATATCGCCGAGGTTTTCGTCGGGAATGGTGACCTTCAGGAGACCGATAGGCTCAAGAATGGTGGGCTTTGCCTTGGGGATACCGTCCTGGTATGCCAGACGGGCTGCGGTCTGGAATGCCATATCGTTGGAGTCGACGGGGTGGTAGGAGCCGTCATACAGAGTTGCCTTCAGACCAACGAGGGGATAGCCGGCAAGAACGCCCTTGGTAACTGCATTGCGCAGACCCTTTTCAACGGAGGGGAAGAAGTTTTTGGGAACGGAGCCGCCGAATACTTCTTCAGCGAAGATCATTTCATCGGATTCGTCCTGGGGCTCGAAGCGTACCCAAACGTCACCGAACTGACCGGAACCGCCGGACTGCTTCTTGTGACGGCCGTGAGCTTCAACGCGGCCCTTGATCTTTTCGCGGTATGCAACACGTGCGGGCTTGAGCTCGGTTTCAACGGAGAAACGGCTCTTCAGCTTTGCACAGAGAACGTCAACCTGAATGTCGCCTGCAGCGGAGATAACCATCTGATGAGTTTCTGCGTTGTTGACGAGAGTGAAGGAGATATCTTCTTCGTTAAGTCTTGCAAGACCTGCGGCAACCTTGTCGTCCTGACCCTTGGTCTTGGGAGCGATTGCGATGTTGTAGCAGGGCTCGGGCATTTCGATTGCGGGGAGTTCAACCTCGTTCTTGGGATCGCAGACGGTGTCGCCGGTCTTCCAATCCATCTTGCCGATGGCATCCATGTCGCCGTAGCAGGCTTCCTTGACTTCGGTGCTCTTCTTGCCGCACATGGTGTACATTCTGCCGAGCTTGTCGGTGGAGGAAGCACGCATATTACGGAGGGAGAGGTCAGCGGTAACCTTGCCGGAAACGACCTTGATGAAGCTGTACTTGCCGAACTGGTCGGAAACGGTCTTGAATACGAAGCCGCAGACGGGATCGGCAGACTTGTCTTCGGGAGCGGGAGCATAGTCGCAGACTGCCTGCATGAATGCTTCGGTGCCGAGGTTGGTCATTGCGTCGCCGCAGAGAACGGGAACAACGCTGCGGTCCTTCATGCCGAGCTGAATGCCCTTTACGATGTCAGCTTCGCAGAGCTCCATCTCTTCGAAGTACTTTTCCATGAGCTCTTCGTCAGCGCCTGCTGCGGTTTCCATGAGAGCCTCGCGGAGCTCTGCAACCTTGTCAGCATCAGCTGCGGGAACAGCAATCTTTGCGGTCTTGCCGCCCTTGGTCTGATATGCGACGTTGTGAACGAGGTCGATAACGCCGGTGCCGTCGGACATGGGAGCAACTACGGGGCAGACGATGCTGCCGTACTTTGCCTGAAGTGCAGAGAGAACGTTGTAAAAATCGCCGTGCTCTTCGGAAATCTTGGAGATGTAGAACATTGCGGGAACGTTTGCAGCCTTGAGGTATTTCCAGCTGCGCTCTGCGCCGACGGAGATGCCGTCCTTTGCGGAGCAGAAGATTACGCCTGCATCTGCAACGCGGATTGCAGCGAGAACGTCGCCGACGAAGTCGAAGTAACCGGGGCAGTCAAGAACGTTGATCTTGCAGCCGCCGAAGTTTACGGGAGCGACGGAGGTGGCGATGGTAATCTGGCGCTTGGTTTCTTCAGCGTCATAGTCGCAGACGGTGTTGCCGTCAGTAACCTTGCCCATACGGTCTACTGCACCGGTGCAGAACAGCATGCTCTCTGCAAGACTGGTCTTGCCGCTGTTGCCGTGACCCATGAAGCAAATGTTGCGGATGTTTTTGGTTTCGTAACTCATGTGTTGCTTCCTCTCTGAATATGGTAAATTAATTTAATGCAAAATTCGCAATGTTAGCATTATACACTATTTATTATTTAATATCAACTGTTTTTTCACTCAGTTCTGAAGGTGAAGGAGAGAATAATTTCGGGCAGAAGCCATATCAGCATATAAATAAGAACGAAGGATACTCTTGCCATGCCGTAGGAGGAGCTTGCAAAGAAAATGAACATAAGCAGCATTCCGGTTACGGAGGAGAGAACGGAAAGAAGATTGCTGATGTTAACCAGGGTGTAAAGACGTCTGCCGTGGTCTGCAAGGTCAACATAGGACTCAAGACCGCCCTTTGAAAGAACTGCCGCGGGCTTGCTGTTTTCAGAGGGATTTGCCGAGGAAACGGCGTATCTCTTGGGGAAGGGCGGGAAATCGAAGCCGTCGGTGGGCGTGTCAAACTTGCGGGACAGCATGGTGGGAGTGAGATTGAAGTCGCGTATTGCGAAGATGGGGTGGCGGTTGGAGGCGAGAAGCTTCTGCAGCGCGGTTCTTACGTCCTTGTCCGCATTGTAGTTCATCTCAAAAATGCCGCTGAGCACGCCGTTTATTGCGAGATAAACACAGTTCTTGCTAACCACCTTGTCGATGAGACGTACATTCATGAGCTGCATGAAGCCCGAGGAACCGCAGAGTACCTCTCTGCCGCCTATGAGAGCAACAAGACCGCCGCTTTCGTGGCATTTGAACTCGTCGACCTCAAGCAGAGAACCGTTGCCCTTCTGCAGCAGGTCGTCAAAGGCACGGCTCATGGCACAGCCGGAGGCTGCCATGATGCTGCCTGCCATGGAAATGACGCTTGACGCATCGGAACCGTCAAGAATGCGAAGCTCCTTGATGGAAACGTCCTCGGCGGCGAAAAGGTCGCGGTCGGTTATTACGATGTCCCTGCTCTTGCCCATGTCATAAAGACCTGACCAGCCTGCAATGCAGGCACCGTGGGGTGCAAGACTTGCGGCGGAAATGAAGAAGGGGAGAGCAAAGGAGAAGAGTATGGCGGCAGGAGCCGCAAAAACGAATATTCCGGAGAAAATGTGAATAATGCTGCCCCAGTTTCCGCTGATTGCCGTTGCAATAAAGCCCAGCAGAATGGCAGCGGGAATAAGAACGGGAGCCATTGAGGTGAAGGCGGACTCATCGGGACCGGCCTCTTCTGTGCGGCGGACAAAGCCCTTTGTGCCGCGGTTTGACTTGAGCAGGGTAATGCCTCCGTCATACACATCGCTCTCTGCGGAAAGAGTGTATTTGCGTTTTGATGATGCAGCCACGCGGAACACAAGGTAATTGGAACGGCAGTTCATTGTGCTTCCAAGCATGGTAAGGCTGAGTGTGAGGGCGGAAACCGCACAGAAGGGGATACCGGGTGCGTTTGCGCCGCAGGCGATTATGAAGCCGTCAAGCATGGAGAAGACACATGACAGCGCCACAAGAGAGTTGGCGTTAAGGCGCTTTTTGCCGATTGCTACAAGACCGGAGGTTATGACGTCAAGTCCGAGAATCATTACCGTAAGCAGAAGAATAAGGCACACGGCGCCTGATGCCGCAAGGTAATTAAGCGCACCGAAAACGGGAAGACCGAGGGATATGTACATAAGCACTGCGGTGAGCACGAGAGCGATTTTTGTGCGGCTGCGCAGACTGCCGATGCGCTTTTCGTAGAATTTGGCGGCTTTTGCAGGGGCAAGCTCCTCACCCAGATCCGCTTCCTCCTCGGGAGGCGCGGCGGTGAAGAAGTGGGTTGCCTGACCGATTTTGACTCCTATAAGCGCCAGCGCGGAAAGCACGGTGCTGCCTACAAGCTGCCTGAAGGATTCGGGCTTTCTGCGGGTATGCTCCACAAGCTCGCTGTCGGGAATGACATCTTCTGTAAGCTCGGAATAATCGGTGCCGCCCTCGGCGTATTCACCGCTGTCGGCGGCATCCTCAGCTTCAACATCGGGCTGAATTACGGAGTCATCATTCCCTGCCTTGCCGTGAAAGGCGAAAACATTGATGCGGCCGAGCTTCTTTTTCAATGAATTTTCTTCAGCTTCGGCATCTTCGTCTTCGGCGTCCTCAGCTTCTTCCTCCTGCGTTGCGGCAGGGGCTTCGGCGGGAGCCTCGGGAGCAGCCTCCTCCTCGTTTTCAGGGGAGAAATGCTCGCCGCGCACCTCGGCGATGATGCGGTCAAGCTCGTCCATTTCCTCGGGCTGTTCCTCAACGGAGACCTCGGGCTCTTCCTCAACGGAGACCTCGGGTTCTTCCTCAACGGAAGCCTCGGCTTCCTCCTCAGAGGGCTCATCTTCGGGAACCTCCTCCACGGCTTCGGGTTCGGAGGGCTCTTCTACGGAGCCTGAGTATATGCGCACGTCCTCATCGCTGTCGCTGTCCAGCTTGATTTCGGCGGACACTTCACCGGGAAGCTCGTCCTTTTCGTCTTCCTTTTCCTCGGGAGGAGGAGTGACGGGCGTTGCGCCGAACTCCTTGAGAATGCTCTCAAGAGAGAACTCATTTTCATTCATTTCTAATTTATCAGTATCCATATAAACTATCCTTATCTGGAATTTCCGCTGCGCTGACGCAGCACCTCGTACATGATAACGGTGCCTGCGGCGGAAGCATTGAGGGAATTTATCTTACCGACCATGGGGATATTTACAATGAAATCGCAGTTTTCGCGTACAAGACGGCCTATGCCGTCACCCTCGGAGCCGATTACCAGAGCCATTGAGCCTGTGAAATCGGTTTTCCACAAATCCGAGGAGCCGCCTGCGGCAGCGCCGTAAACCCAAAGACCTTTTTCCTTGAGTTCCTTGAGAGCGGTGGGAAGATTTGCAACGCGTGCAATCTTCATGTGCTCTGCGGCACCTGCGGAGGCCTTGCCTACAATTGCCGTAAGACCTGCGCTGCGTCGCTTGGGAATGATAACACCGTGAGCGCCTGAGCATTCGGCACTTCGAATGATTGCACCGAGGTTTCTCGGGTCACTGACCTCATCGCAGACGATGACGAAGGGAGCCTCGTTTCTTTCCTCCGCGACGGCGAGGATATCCTCAATTGTGCAGTATTCATTGACTCCGATGAGGGCGACTACACCCTGATGCGCCTTCGTGACGCTCATGTTGTCAAGCTTGCGGCGGTCTGCGTCGACAACGACAATGCCTGCCTCGCGCGCCTTTGAGGCGATGTGACCGAGCGTCTTGTCGGTTTCGCCCTTGGCAATAAAAATCTTATCTATGCTCCGGCCTACACGCAAAGCCTCAATAACGGCGTTGCGGCCCTCAATAATTTCGTTTTTTATTTCATTTTCCATAGTTACACCCGTGTACATAATAATACAGAATATATATTATCATACTTTAGAGAAAACTTAAAGTAAAAAGTTTTCTCTTCGACAAATTTTTTGTGGACAATATTTGGAATTAGTTGTACCATAGGCTAAAATGGTATAATTATCGGAAGGAGTGACTTCGTGAGAAAACTTATGAAGAAGATTGACCTCTTCTGCTATAAGCACCCCAGATTCGGTATTCCGAATCTCATGAAATACATCGTCATCGGAACGGGCATCGTCTGGCTCTTTATGCTCATGGATAAGACTAATTCGCTTCTTGGCTGGCTTGTGCTTGATCCGGGACTTGTGCTGAGAGGTCAGATATGGCGCCTTGTGACCTTTGTGTTTGTGCCTCAGGACTTCTCGATGTGGATTCTGCTGTTTCTGTATTTTTATTACTGGATAGGCAGCATTCTCGAGCAGCAGTGGGGAACACCGCGATTTAATATTTTCCTGCTGTCAGGCATACTGCTGACGATAATCTTTGACTTCATCGTGTACTTTACGGCTGATGTGCTGTCAAGCCTGCAGCTTATGCTGCTCGGTCCCTATTACATCTACCTGTCCATGTTCTTCTCCTTCGCAACGCTTTTCCCGGACATGCAGGTGCTGTTCATGTTCATCATTCCGCTGAAGGTCAAATGGCTTGCGCTTCTGGACGCGGCATACTTTATCGTTGATGTAATAAGACTTCCGTTCCCTGTAAATCTGCTTCCCATTGTGGCAATACTCAACTACCTTGTGTTCTTCGGCGCTGACATTGTTGATATGATTACCGGCGGTATTCCGAAAAGAAGCAGGGCAACGGTGAATTTCAACAGAGAAAAGGCAAAAATCAAGCACGAGTCAAAGGAAAAGAGCTACAACCACAAGTGCGCTGTATGCGGAAGAACGGATACGGAGTATCCAGGCCTTGAATTTCGCTACTGCTCACGCTGTGCGGGTTACCATTGCTTCTGCTCCGACCATATAAACAATCACGTACATTTTACCGAATAAGATAGGATAGAGATATGGATAAGAAAAAGAAAAGTCCGCTTGTTATCGCAGTTGAGATAGTAATACTTCTTCTGCTGCTTGCCGTTCTGGCTTACATCGTTTGGACTGGAATGAACGCAGACGCTGCGAAACCCGCCGAGCCTACAGCGGCACCTACCGCAGAGCCTACACCCGAGCCTACACCTGAGCCTACGCCCGAGCCCTACGGAATACCCGGCTTTGCGCCCCATTCCGTTGACGGCACGGAGCCTGAGCGATATATTTCCACAACCTCGGTTATGGTTGACGATGTAATCGTTGAAGAATACACCAGCGATTATGAAATCAATTTCGACGTGGGCGAAAAATACACCGAGCTTGAGGGTGTAATTACCTTCCGCGGCAACAACTACCGCAACAGCGCCGCCTACGGAACGGCAGATATTCAGAACAAGCAGATTGAAACTCTGTGGACACAGAATACGGGCGGTCTCAGCGATACCGACGGCAGCTACTGGAGCGGCAACGGCTGGGTAGGTCAGCCCCTCATCGTAAAGTGGCCCGACGCAACCCGTAAGAACATCGTGGCGATGTACGACTGGGCAAGGGAAAAGGACGGCCTTGTTGAAGTAATCTACGCAGGCATGGACGGCTATATCCACTTCTACGAGCTTCAGACGGGCGAAATCACCCGTGAGGCAATGTATGTGGGCTTCACCTTCAAGGGCGTCGGAGCTCTGGACCCCCGAGGCTATCCCATACTTTACCTCGGCTCAGGCGTTCACAGCCCCAACGGACGCTCCCGCGCATTCATAATCAACCTTGTCGATGACACCGTTATGTACGAGTTCGGCCAGAACGAAAACTTCGCTTACCGCAACTGGCCCATGTTCGACGGTTCACCCCTTGTTTCCGCCGCAACCGACCAGCTCATTTATCCGGGCGAAAACGGCATTCTCTATATTATTCACCTGAACACCAGCTACAACGAGGCAACGGGCGAGCTTTCAATCAACCCCGACAATGTTGTAAAGTGGCGTTATAACGGCGTTCGCAGCGGCGGCCAGTACTGGCTGGGCATGGAGGCAAGCCCGCTGATTATCAACAACTATATTTTCATGGCGGATAACGGCGGCAATCTCATGTGTCTTGACCTTAACACACTTGAGCTTGTGTGGGTTCAGGATACCCTTGATGACACAAACTGCACACCCGTGCTTGACATTGAGGACGGACACCCCTATATCTATATCAGCACCTCCTTCCATTACGGCTGGCGCTCCTACTCCACCGCAACGATACCCATCTGGAAGATTGATGCGGAAACGGGCGAAATCGTATGGCAGACGGATTACACCTGCTACACCGTTCAAGACCTTTCTGGCGGCGTTCAGGGTACGATTGCCGTAGGCAAGAACAATCTTGAGGGACTGATTTTCGTACCCATCGCAAGAACTCCCTCTGCAAGCAGCGGTATTCTCGCAGCACTGGACAAGGAAACCGGCGAGGTCGTATGGGAATACGAAACCAGCACTTACAGCTGGAGCTCTCCCGTTGATGTCTACGATGCCGAAGGCAACGGCTACATCGTTTACTGCAACAGCGGCTACAATATGTATTTCCTTGACGGACTCACGGGCGAAGTCCTTGACAATATGAGTCTCGGCGGAAATATCGAGGCATCACCCTCGGTTTATGACAATTACATTGTCGTAGGCCACCGCGGCTGCCGCACCTACTGCGTGCAGATAAGCTGACAGAATAATAAAAACCCGGCAATGCTGATGCATTGCCGAGTTTTTTATTTGATTACACACCCGTCAGGTCAAAATCGGGTATCATTTCCTCCGTTGCGGAGGAGGTTTCCTGATAAAAGCCCCATTCTATGCCGCGGTCTGCCATATACCGACAGAGGCGGTCGTTCAGCTCTGCGGGAACGGTTTTTTGAAGCTCGGGAAATCGCTCCGTGTCAGGCATGGGAGTAAACTGGCACATGAGGGAGAACAGCACCTTGTCACCGGGGAAATTATCCGCCACAAAGTCGATAACGCTGCGGCTGTTTTCCTCTGCTTCGGGGAGAATAAGGTGGCGTATGAGAACTCCGTAGCGCAGCATATCCGACTCATCAAGAATAAAGTCGCCTGTCTGACGGTACATTTCCCTGATTGCCGCCTGAGCAACCTCGGGATAATCGGGCGCGGCGGAATAGCGGCGGGCGAGGGAAGAGTCCATGTATTTCATGTCGGGCATGTAGATTTGCACAAGTCCTTCAAGGCGCCTGAGGCTTTCAATGCTGTCATAGCCGGAGCTGTTCCATACAACAGGAATGCCGAGCTTTGCCTTTTCAAGTGCCTTCACAATTGGCGTTACAAAGTGGGAACCGGTTACAAGGTTTATGTTGTGAACACCATTGTCCTGAAGCTCAAGGAAAATATCGCTCAGGCGTTCAACGGAAACCGTTTCGCCGATTTTTCCGCGGCTTATTTCGTGGTTCTGACAGAACACGCACTTGAGGTTGCAGCCCGTGAAAAAGACGGTACCCGAACCCCGTTCGCCGCTGATGCAGGGCTCCTCGCCGAAGTGCGGAGCAGCCCTCGCAATCCTCGGCAGAGCAGGGGAGGAGCATACTCCGCCTTTAATATTTTCTTCTCTTTTTGCCCCGCAGTGACGGGGACATTCGTTACACAGCATATCTTAACTTCCTTAAAATGTGCAAATTGATTAAAAAAAAGCTTTTGCGGCATTGATTATAACCCTAAATTGTTAATATTGCAACAAATATGAAAACTTGCTGAAAAAGTGCATCTTTTTTGCCGATTTTGTGCTAAAATATGTATTGCAAGGATAAATAGTAACGAAATGGGAAATGCTTGATGCTGAACATCATACTGCTTGAACCTGAAATTCCACACAATACGGGCGCAATTGCCCGCACCTGTGCCGCAACGGGCGCACGCCTTCATCTGATTAAGCCTCTGGGCTTTGACATATCGGACAAAATGGTCAAGCGCTGCGGTCTTGATTACTGGTGGCTTGTGGATATTTCGGTCTACGAAAATATCGACGAGTACTTTGATAAAAACGGTGACGAAAATCTGTGGCTTGCCACAACCAAGGCACCGCAGAATTATTCCGAGGCGGATTTCACAACGGAAAATGTGAGCATAATGTTCGGTAAGGAAACTGCGGGACTTCCCGAATGGCTGAGAGAAAAGTACCGCGAAAGATGTATCCGCATTCCCATGGTCAGCGATGCCCGAAGCCTCAATCTTTCAAACTCTGCTGCTATCCTCGCCTATGAGGCGCTGCGTCAGCAGGGCTTCCCGGGGCTGAAGAATACGGGCGAAATGAGTGAATAAAATACAATCATCTATAGAAGGGAGAACAATTATGAATTACAACAAAATGAGCGTACTTGATGCAGACGTAAAGGGCAAAAAGGTCCTTCTGCGCTGTGACTTCAACGTTCCCCAGGACAAAGAAACGGGTGAGATAACAAGCGACAAGCGCATTGCCGCCGCAATTCCCACCATTAAGTACCTTCTCGAAAACGGTGCGGCGGTCATCGCCTGCTCACATCTCGGCAAGCCCAAGGGCGAGTGGAAGGAAAAGCTGACTCTTGCCCCCGTAGCAAAGCGCCTTTCCGAGCTTCTCGGTCAGGAGGTCATCTTCGCAAAGGACATCATCGGCGAGGACGCACAGGCAAAGGCCGCAGAGCTGAAAAGCGGTGAGATAATGCTTCTTGAAAACCTCCGCTTCGATATCCGTGAGGAGAATAACGGCGCCGACTTCGCAAAGACCCTTGCCGATATGGCAGAGCTTTACGTGTCCGATGCCTTCGGCACCGTTCACCGCGCCCACGCCTCCACCGCAGGCGTTGCGGCATACCTTCCCGCATACGCAGGCATGCTGGTTGAAAAGGAGCTTTCAGTCATGGGCAAGGCTCTTGAAAATCCCGTGCGTCCCTTCGTTGCCGTTCTCGGCGGTGCAAAGGTTTCCGACAAAATCGGCGTTATCAACAACCTGCTTGACAAGGCCGACACGGTCATCATCGGCGGCGGCATGGCATACACCTTCATTAAGGCCATGGGCTTTGAAATCGGCAAATCTCTGCTTGAGGAGGATAAGCTGGACTATGCCCGCGATATGATAAAGAAGGCAGAGGCAAAGGGCGTTAAGCTGCTTCTTCCCGTAGATACCGCCGTGGGCAGCGAATTCAGCGCAGACTGCGAATACAAGATGGTGGACATCAAGGAAATGCCTGAAAACTGGATGGGACTCGATATCGGACCCAGAACAGTTGAGCTTTTCGCAGATGCAATCAGAAGCGCGGGTACTGTTGTCTGGAACGGACCCATGGGCGTTTTCGAGTTTGAAAACTTTGCCGTAGGCACCAAGGCAATGGCAAAGGCACTTGCAGAGTCCGGTGCAATCAGCATCGTAGGCGGCGGCGACTCTGCGGCGGCTGTTGAAAAGCTGGGCTTTGCGGATAAGATGACTCACATTTCAACCGGCGGCGGTGCATCTCTCGAATTCCTCGAGGGACTGGAGCTGCCCGGTGTTGCATGCCTATTAAATAAGTAAGCTATTAAAGGAGATATAAACATGAATACCAAGTATAGAAAGACAATTATTGCGGGCAACTGGAAGATGAATATGCTTGTCAGCGAAATCAAGCCCTATATGGATGAGCTCAAGTCCCTCATGCCCAAAACCAAAAGCTGCGAAACCATCATCTGCGTTCCCGCAGTCAATATCCCCACCATGCTGAAGCTCAGCAGGGACGCAAAGGTGCTTGTGGGCGCCGAGGACGTTTCCAATCACTATAAGGGTGCATACACCGGCGATATCTCCGCGGCACAGCTTGCTGACATCGGCGTAAAATACTGCATCGTCGGTCACTCCGAGCGCCGCGAGCGCTATCATGAAAGCGACCTTTGGGTAAACGGCAAGGTCCTGCATCTGCTTGAGCTGGGCATTAACCCCATCATCTGTGTGGGCGAAAGCGAAGAACAGCGTGAAAAGGGTCTGACCCTGCCCCACATCAACTATCAGATAAGAGCCGCGCTTGCGGGTGTTGACGCTGCACAGCTGCGCAAATGTATCATAGCCTATGAGCCTATCTGGGCCATCGGCACGGGTAAGACCGCAACCGCGGAGCAGGCAGAAGAGGTCTGCAAGGAAATCCGCGCTATTATCCGTGAAATGTACGGCGCACGTCCCGCCCGTGCCATCAGTATCCTCTACGGCGGCAGTATGAACCCCAAAAATGCCGCGGCTCTGCTGGCTCAGCCCGATGTTGACGGCGGTCTTATCGGCGGCGCCGCACTGCATCCCGCCGACTTCGCGGCAATTATTAACGCAACAGGAAACGCAACAGGTGCGGAAAATGAGTAAGGCCGTACTTATTATCATGGACGGCTTCGGCATAGCGCCCGCAGGTGAGGGCAATGCTGTAAGCTGTGCAAAAACCCCGAAGCTTGACAGAATTTTTTCCGAAAACGCTTATACGGAGCTTTCCGCCTCGGGACTCGATGTGGGACTTCCCGAGGGTCAGATGGGCAACTCCGAGGTGGGACACACCAATATCGGAGCGGGCAGGGTCGTATTTCAGATTCTGCCCCGCATAACAAAGGCAATAGACGATGGCGACTTCTTCGGAAATGAAGCCTATATAAAGGCAATGGACGCGGCAAAAAGCGGCGGCAAAGCCCTGCATATCATGGGCCTGCTCTCCGACGGCGGCGTGCACAGCCACATAAAACACATCTTCGCCATTCTCGACATGGCAAAACAGCGCGGACTTGAAACGGTATATGTCCACTGCTTCCTGGACGGACGTGACGTTCCTCCAAAAAGCAGCGCAGATTATGTAAACCAACTTGCAAAGAAATGTGCGGAGCTGGGCAATGCGAGAATCGCAACTCTTCAGGGACGCTTCTACGGCATGGACCGCGATAAGCGCTGGGAGCGCGTGGAAGAGGGCTACAATGCCATTGTCTGCGGCGAGGGAATTTATAACCCCGATCCCGTCAAGGCGGTGGAGGACAGCTACGCAAATGACGTCAGCGACGAGTTTGTGAAGCCCGTTGTCTGCTGCAAAGAGGGCATTATCAATGAGGGCGACAGCGTTGTTTTCATGAACTTCCGTCCCGACAGAGCAAGGGAAATGACCTGGGCGCTGAACCTTCCCGACTTTCAGGGCTTTGAGCGCAAAAAGACGGTTTACCCGCTGAACTACGTCTGCACCGCCCAGTATGACGAAACGCTGACTCTTCCCATTGCCTATCCTCCCGAGGAAATCAGGGACACTCTGGGTGACATTGTTTCCGCAAAGGGCTTTAAGCAGTTCCGCGTTGCCGAAACCGAGAAGTATGCCCACGTCACCTTCTTCTTCAACGGCGGCGTTGAAAAGGCCGCGGAGGGTGAGGAGCGCTGCCTTGTGCCTTCGCCGAAGGAGTTTGCAACCTATGACCTCGTTCCCGAAATGAGCGCCGCTGCCGTTGCGGATAAATGCTGTGAGGCAATTAAAAGCGGCGAATATGAGCTCATTGTCTGCAACTTTGCAAATTGCGATATGGTGGGGCATACGGGTGTCATGGACGCGGCTGTAAAGGCGGTTGAAACCGTTGATGAGTGCATGGGAAGAGTGTACGATGCGGTAAAGGAAAGCCCCGATACCGTGCTTCTCGTCACCGCCGACCACGGAAATGCCGACTGCATGGTGGCAGAGGGAAAAATAAATACGGCACATACTACCAATCCTGTTCCTTTTGTGGTATGCTGTGAGGGTGTGGAGCTTTTAAGCGGCGGCAGACTTGCCGACATCGCCCCCACGGTTCTTGAAATTATGAAAATTGAAAAACCTGCCGTTATGACAGGCAACAGTCTGATAAAGGAGTAAAAATCATGAAGCAGTATTTTGAAATCGTTGATGTAATGGCACGCGAGATTCTCGACTCCCGCGGCAACCCCACCGTTGAGGTTGAGGTTACTCTCGATGACGGCACCGTAGGCCGTGCCGCAGTTCCCTCCGGCGCATCTACCGGCATGTACGAAGCCTGCGAGCTTCGTGACGGCGACAAGAGCCGCTATAACGGCAAGGGCGTTAGCAAGGCTGTTGATAATGTAAACGGCGAGATAGCAGAAGCAATGCTGGGCCTCAATGTCCTTGACCAGACCGGCATTGACAAGATGCTTATTGAGATTGACGGAACTCCCAACAAGACCCGCCTCGGCGCAAACGCAATCCTCGGCGTATCTCTTGCCTGCGCAAGAGCGGCTGCCCAGGCAACCGGCCAGAGCCTTTATAACTACATCGGCGGCGTCAATGCAAAAACCCTGCCCGTTCCCATGATGAACGTTCTTAACGGCGGTGCCCACGCCACCGGCTCCAATGTTGATATTCAGGAGTTCATGATTATGCCCGTGGGCGCAAAGAGCTGGAAGGAAGCTCTGCGTATGTGCGCTGAAGTGTTCCATGCTCTGAAAAAGGTTGTCCCCGCATCAGGTGTCGGCGATGAAGGCGGCTACGCTCCCAACCTTGAAAGTGATGAGGACGCACTGAAGGCGCTTGTTGCCGCAATGGAAGCCGCAGGCTACAAGCCCTATGAGGACTTCATGATTGCAATTGACGGCGCGGTATCCGACTGGTACAAGGAAGACGGCAAGTATCATCTGCCCAAGCGCGGCACCGTCATGACCAGCGAAGAAATGGTTGCAATGTGGGCCGACTTCGTTGAGAAGTACCCCATTATCTCCCTTGAGGACGGCATGGGCGAAAATGACTGGGAAGGCTGGCAGCTGCTTACAAAGACTCTCGGCAGCAAGATTCAGATTGTCGGTGATGACCTGTTTGTAACCAATACCGAGCGCATTAAGAAGGGCATTGAGCTTGGTGCTGCAAACTCCGTTCTGATTAAGCTTAACCAGATCGGCTCCCTCACCGAAACTCTTGACGCAATCCAGATGGCACACCGCGCAGGCTGGACCGCAGTTGTTTCCCACCGCAGCGGCGAAACTGAGGACACCACCATTGCAGACATCTCCGTTGCCGTAAACGCAGGTCAGATCAAGACCGGCGCCCCCTCCCGTACCGACCGCGTCTGCAAGTACAACCAGCTTCTCCGCATTGAAGAAGAACTCTTTGACGTTGCCCAGTATCCCGGCAAGGACGCATTCTTCTCCATCAAGTAAGATAATGATTAAAAAGGCACCCGACAGGGTGCCTTTTTGCGTATAAAAGCGTAAAATTGCGGCAACAATAGAAATAACCAAAATAACAGGAGGTTATTTCTATGGAAGAAAATAAACAGAGCAAATTCGATAAATTCTTCTCCGGCAAGGGCTTCTACATAGTCCTTGTGCTATGTGTGGCAGTAATCGGCATATCCGCGTGGAGCATTCTCAGCGGAAGCCCCGTGAAAAATGCTGTAAAGGAACCCGGCATAACCGTGCAGGAAAAGCCTTCAACTGAAGACCGCAGGGACGACGGCGCAAAAGCGCCCGAGGTTGACGATGCGGGCATCAAGGATATTCCCGAGGACACGGGTAAGGAAACCGAAAATGTGGTCGTGATGGAATCGGGCAACACCTGGGCTGAGCCTGCCGTGTGGGTATGGCCCGTTCAGGGCGAGCTTGAGCGGGAGTATTCGATGGAAGCACTTGCCTATGACGTGACCATGGCGGATTGGCGCACCCATGACGGAATTGACATTGCCGCAAAAGCGGGCGAAACCGTAAGAGCAGCCGCAGACGGCACTGTTGAGAGCGTTGATAAGGACGACCTTTACGGCACCACGGTAGTAATCAGCCACGGCAACGGAATCAAGACCGTATATTCAAATCTTGCCGAAACACCGACTGTCAGCGTCGGCGATACTGTGAAGGCAGGGGACGTAATCGGTTCCGTGGGTGAAACCGCAATATGTGAGATAGGTGAGCCTGCACATCTTCATTTCTCCATGAGCAAGGACGGCAGAAGTATTAATCCCATGGAGTATATGCCTTAAAAATATTTGAAGAAAATACAAAAAAGCTGTTGACAAGATGAGTTTATTCCGCTATAATTCTCATTGCTCATTTGAGAAATGGCGGCATAGCTCAGTTGGCTAGAGCATGCGGTTCATACCCGCAGTGTCCCCGGTTCGAATCCAGGTGCCGCTACCAAAAATAAGGGCGCATAAAATGTGCCCTTTATTCGGCCCGTTGGTCAAGCGGTTAAGACACCGCCCTTTCACGGCGGTAACATGGGTTCGATTCCCGTACGGGTCACCAAAAAAGAAGAGATGCGAAAGCATCTCTTCTTTTTTGGTTCCGCATCGCTGTGCGATGCTGATTTATCCGCTTCGCTCAAATTAAGCGAGAGGGGACTCCCGTCCTCCTCTCGCGCTCTCCCCATGCGTCAGTTTACATAATGCGTAAATTGGGAATCGAAAAGGCGAATAGGAAAACATGCCGGTGGCATGTTTTTCCGCCGCGGGTAGATTCCCGTACTGCTTTGCATGCGTTTTTCTTTGGCGAAACAAAGAAAAATGCTGATATATATTAATCTTTGTAAATCATGTTCCACCAACACCATGTTAATTTTCCTTGTTATTTTCGCTGTTTTCTGTTAAAATATAATTTAATCTGATTTTGGGGGAATTACAGTGTCCTCGAAGCATAAAAAATCGCCAAAACGCTTTTATATAATCTGTTTTGCCGCAACGCTTGCGGTTGTTCTGGTCCTGCTCGTAGTTTTTCTGCATCAGCGTGCGGAGGTTGCGCCCGTTTATGTTCTGACTGTTGAAGGTCTCGAGGCCGAAACTCCCGCCGATGCGCAGGCCGTCTGCCGCGCGGATAATCAGCGCTATCTTGAGTGCATGAATGACAGGGATGACTGTCTGTGGGTGTGGTGCGGTGATGATAAACTGTTCCTTGCCAATTCCGATGCGCTGCATATTGACAGTAAGGCGGAGGACTGCGGATTTACAGCAGTTACCTTTTACGATGAAAATGGAAATAAACACAGCGGATTCATAATTGACCCAACTGCCGAGCCCCGTGAGCTTGGCCGCATTCAGCTTGAAGAGGCTGAGGAATACAGCTTTGACAGCGTCAGCATGAGTATTCGTGTTGCCCTGCGAAACGGCAAAATTGCTTACGAAAACGCCGTATATCTGTGGGAAAAGGGCAGTAACGTTGTTTTTGCCGTATGCTCTGACAGCTATACAGTTATTGAGAACAATCTTGTTTCCTTTGTTGATGACGGTGGAGCTACCCGAGTTTGCTATATTCTCGATACTAAACTTGACTGAGAGGAAAAATAATGTCTGAATTAGGAAATGATACCAGACGCCTGATTGAAATGGTGAAGGTCATAAGTAAATATGCTCTGGGCGGAATGACCCCCGATAAATTCTGCGACATGATGAAGGCACTGGGCCCCACCTACGTAAAGCTTGGTCAGCTGCTTTCCATGCACCCCGAGGTCATTCCCATGGAATATTGCAAGAAGCTGGAGAATCTGCGCACCGACGCATCTCATCTCGTGACTGCCCAGATACGCGACATCATCGATCAGGAGTACGGAAGACCCTGGACGTCTGTTTATCAGCGCATCATGCCCTTTCCTCTGGGCGCGGCATCCATTGCGCAGGTGCACGAGGCGGTGCTGCTTGACGGTACTCACGTTGCGGTAAAAATCCAGCGCCCCGAGATCTACGATACCATGGAGCGCGATGTGCGCCTTCTGAAAAGAGCCTTGAGCATCGTGAAGATAAAGGGCATCAACGACGTTGTTGACCTTACCGACACCATCGAGCAGATGTGGATTGTCGCCCAGCAGGAGATGGACTTCATTCAGGAGGCGGAGAATATCCGCACCCTGCGCAAAAACTGCGAGGGCATTGAATATGTCTACTGCCCGAAGGTTTACGATGAGCTCAGCACAAGGAACGTGCTGGTAATGGAATACATAGGCGGCTGCGAGCTTTGCGATAAGGAAGCTCTCCTTGCAGACGGCTATGACCTTGATGAAGTCTGCACAAAGTTCGTAAACAACTTCATTAAGCAGTTTGCCGAGGATTTGTTCTTCCATGCTGACCCACACCCGGGCAATGTCCGCGTCTGGAACGGACGTGTTGTGTGGCTTGACCTGGGTATGATGGGCCGACTCAGCAAGGAGGACGCAGAGCTTGTCAAGGAGTGCATGAAGGCCATCGTCACCAACGACTACAAGAGCTTTGCCGATGCCGTGCTGAACATCTGCGCGCATGACCCCAACATCAACATGGACGCATTTTATGAGCGCATGCGGCTATATCTTGACAAGTACCGCGTGATTTCCATGGAGGAAATGAGCAGCACCGTGGATATTTTCGCCGACCTCTACAAAATATCAAGGGACTTCGG
Organism: Oscillospiraceae bacterium; assembly: GCA_045599385.1. Lineage (GTDB taxonomy): Bacteria > Bacillota > Clostridia > Oscillospirales > Oscillospiraceae > F23-B02. The sequence continues at coordinate 25,328 of JAZRVW010000031.1, forward strand.
GATACAGGTTCCCACGACCTACACTATGTTCTGGCGCAGTATGTCCGTCATGGAGGGTACGGTATCCGACCTTTCGCCCAAGACCGACCTTGCGGCCATCATCGGCAAGCATCTCGCGGCCCAAAACATGATAGGCGGCATTGCGGGAGCAATTACAAAGAGCGTTTCCCACCGCAAGCTCATTTCGGGCAAGCCCCTTTCCTACAACGGTCACGAGCAGGAACCCGACGAGGAAGTTCCTGACGAAGAATAAAAAATCCACCGTCTTTGACGGTGGATTTTTTATTGCAATTCTTATATGTTCAGTCCGTCGAACTTGTTGCGTGCGGCGAACATGTGGGAAATGAGCGTTTTAAAGAAGGGAATGAACTTCCCGCCGTCAATAAGCGCAAGGACTTCCTCCTCGGAGGCCCAGCGCACAGCCTTTACCTCCTCGGGCTGAAGACGGAGAGAGGAGAGGTCAAGGTCTTTGTTCACAAGGTAAATGTCGTCAAAGCCACCCTCAAAGTTGATTGTGAAATGGGGACGTACGCTGCTGAAGTCGGCATCAATGCCGATTTCCTCAAGCAGCTCACGGTGTGCGGCATCGCGGCTGGTTTCTCCCGCAACGGCACATCCGCCAACGGAGATGTCCCAGTATTCGCCCCAGCTTTTCCATGGCTGGCGCTGCTGAATCAGCATTTCACCCTTTGAATTGAAAATACACACATGGATAACCATGCGGCAATCGCCCTTTTCGCCTTTTTCACCGCGAAAATAGCTTCTTCCCGTGAGATGACGGTCAATATCGTATGCGTCCCAGCGCTCTTTCACTCGGTCACTTTCTTTCTTAAATATTGCAAAAGGACGATATCATAAAACGGCATATAAATCAAGTGATAACATGAACAAACTGTATAACACATATTGTAATTGTTATACAAGCGATGTGAATATCAGCAGAATGCCGAGAAATGCAAAGTTATATATGCTGAACTTTACAATAAAACTCTTTGCTCCGTCGGGCTTGTGCCTGAGATATTCGCGAAAGGTGATAAGGCTTGCCAGCGAGGCAATGAGCGTTCCCGCGCCGCCTATGTTTACGCCGACGAGAAGGTCGGCATAGTTTGTTGTGAACTGGGACAGCAGAATTGCGGACGGCACGTTGCTTATGACCTGACTGCACAGCGCGGAGCAGAGAAGGGCATTTTTGTCCATAAGCATGGAGAAAAAGTCCTGCACCGCATCAATACGCGCCATGTTTCCTGCAAAGACGAAAAAGAAAACAAAGGTGAGAAGCAGTGACCAGTCAACTTCCTTAAGCGCATGGCGGTCGGTAATGAGAAGTGCAAGGGGAATCAGGATAAGCCCGGTCCAGAAGGGGATAAGCCGTACAACAATTCCAACGGAGTAGAGAAACAGCACAAGATAAAATACCGCCGCTTTCGGCTTGTATTCAAGCTTCTCCTCACAGAAGAACATGGGAGCAGGCTTAACAAACAGGCAGCAGACCGTTATAAGAACAATGGAAACGATAAATGGCGGCAGGAGAATGCCTACAAACTCCGCTGTGGGAATATTGAACTTCGTGTAGAGATACAGATTCTGGGGATTGCCGAAGGGCGTAAGCATGCCGCCGAGGTTTGCTGCCATGTTCTGCATGATGAAGGTGAATGCGAGATGCTCCTCCTTGCCTGCGGCCTTCAGAACGAAATAGCCCAGGGGCAGAAAGGTCAGAAGTGCCGTGTCATTGGTGATGAGCATGGAACCGATAAAAGTTATGTAAACCAAAACAATAACGCAGGCGCGTTCGGTTTTGAATCTGGAAACGATGCGGTTTGCCATGATGTAGAAAAAATTGACATCACGCAGAGCACAGACAACGGCAAGCACGCAGAAAAGGCAGGTCAGGGTTTTGAAGTCAAGATAGCCTGCGTAGGTCTTGTCCACGGGTACGAAAATCACCGTGACTGCCGCGGCAAAAAACGCCGTGAGCATCATTATGTTGTTTTTGAAAAATGACTTTATGTGCATAATTTCAAACCTCACAAGTTCAAAATTATATCACTTGCATTTTTGTTTTCAATGCGCAAGAAAAACAAAAAAAGTACTGAATTTCAGTACTTTTTTATGATATTTCGGTCAATGCGCGGTTAATGGCGTTTATAACCCGCTTTTTATCACCGCTCCATTGCGGTGCAATGAGAATTTTCTTCGGGCCGTCACCTGTAAGACGGTGTATGACCATGCCGTCGCCGATTTCCTTTACGCAGTCGCACACGAGGTTTACATAATCATCAAACTCCATGACCTCAAAATTACCTGCGCGGTAATCGTCAGCCAAATCCGTACCCTCAAGTACGTGGAGAAGCTGAAGCTTTATGCCGCCGCTTTTTTTATCTCTGACATAGCGTACCGTTTCGAGCATGTCCTCGCGGCTTTCGTGAGGAAGCCCGAGGATAACGTGGGTTACGGTGTGAATGCCGATGGAGTTCAGCTTGCTGACAGCCTTGTCGTAAATCTCAAGGGGATAACCGCGGCGAATATATTCCGCAGTCTGCGGGTGAATTG
>JAZRVW010000032.1:0-5956 GCA_045599385.1 Oscillospiraceae bacterium
CGGAATACATAGCCAGTATTCCTGCGTTTTTTGCCTTGTCTTGCAGAAAACATCTTTCTTTCAAGGTGCAAAGCAGTTTTGAGCGAGAAATTTTACGTCCAGACAATATAACAAAAATCCGGCAATGCTGACGCATTGTCGGATTTTTTTATGAAGTATGGGCGGAAAAGGGCCGTTCAAAACCTATTAATCTCTATGGCGCGCCGCCCTCCCCGAGGTTTTGTTTTATTCAGAAATACATTACCTTGACGCGCTTGCCCATTTTCTTAAGGCACTCGGCAAGCTCGGAAATAATCTGCATCTTAACGTTGAAGTTAATAGGCAAATCCTTGTGCGCGGGGTTTGCGGCACGCCCGATGAACATATTGATATCCGTGCAGTCCTCAAACAGCATACGTGCGGCAAGGGAAGCTCCGTCCTTCTTATAACTCCATTGCTCAAAGGAGGTGTTATCCTTGACGTAGTCCTTTGCATACTGCAGAACACGGTCAACTGTGATGATGCCCTCAGTTACGAGGTCAATTCCCTCAACCGCGGACGTGGGTGGAATATCGGGGTCGGGGGAGGTGTAATTCATCTTCACGGGCTGCTTTAAATATTCTGCCGCGATACCTGCGGTCGTGCCTCCGCAGACAATGTGCTTACCGCCCTTGGCGAAGAACAGAGCCATCATGCGCCGGTTATCCTTCATGTTTTCGGGAGGACCGATGGCAATGTTCAGAAGCTCACGCTGCTTGATTTTGATTACGCAGGCGGTGGCATCGTCAAAAGGTCTGCCGCCGTAGAGCTTGTTTGTTTCGTCAATCAGAATTGATGTCAGTGTCTTTGCGGTAAATCCGCCCTCGGTGAGAGGGGCGATGAAATCAATTACACCGTTGCGGTCCCAGTCATTGTTGAGAATGCCGTTATCGCTTGCATATAGAATACCGTCGCTCATGGCAACGAAAACGTCGCCGTCGCGCAGCATGACGGAGCTGCGGTAAACGGTTTTTTCACCTATCTGCATGGTGGTAAGCGGCATATCAACGCTTTTGCCGTCACGGACTAAAATGACATTGGGATTTTCGTACTGAATGATATCGGCGCGCTCTTCGGCACCGTGCATATTTTTTTCAAGACGAATAATTGTAAATGTCGAAAAAGCAACCTTGCGTTCGGAGCAAATAGGCAGCGTGTCGGCAATGGTTTCAACTGCATCGTTGATGCTGAGTCCTGCGGCAAGCATGGTTGAAATGATTTTTGAGGTAAGAGTGGACAGAATGCTGGCTTTAACGCCGCTTCCCAGACCGTCAGCGAGCACAACAATGGTGGAATCCTCGTTTTCAACAACGTCCACATGGTCGCCGCAAAGCTGCTCTCCGTGATGATTTATGCTCAGGTAACCGATTTCGGCACAGAGATTATTTGTTGTCATTGAGATTCATCGACTCCTTAAGCTTTGTAAGCGCAATTTTGGTTTCTGCCGTGGTTTCGCCAAGCAGGGAAGCAATTTCCTGAACTATGCGCATCTGGTTTTCAACAACACGGTCGGCAATTTCTGCGGTTTCGCGGCCGAGCTTCTTCTTGTAGGAGGAATCTGCCTCTTCCTCGGTAACATCGCTGATAATGTCAATAAGAATGTGTGAGGAACGGTCATATACGATGGTCTGCTCAAAATATTTGTCATAGTCGGAGAAGTAACTGCGCTGCTTTTTGAGTGACTTGCTTGTTTCAAGCACCGTGAAGAATGGCGCGGTATCAAGAATGCGCACAACGCTGTCACCGAGAACATCGGACTCGTGATCGATGTTAAGCAGCTTCATTGCGGTTTTGTTGAGCTGCTGAACCTCAAGGTCTTCGTTTACTACAACAACGCCGCTGGGTATGTTGTTAAGTATCTTGTTGCTGAAACGCTCGGCACGCTCGGTGTGTGCGGGAAGGCACATGCTGTAGTCGGCATTGCCTCGGTAAATTGCGATTGCTTTGTCGCGGCATGTGTGATAGCCGCAGGTACCGCAGTTTAGCTCATCTTCGGGCTTATATTTGTCAAGCTTGTGCAGTATTTCGGTAATTTCCGCCTCTGTAGGCATTTTCTGCTTGATGGCGGGAACGTTGTGCTGCATGAACAGAGAACCGTCCTCGGGCTGAGGAATGTCAAAATCCTCGGTGCCGACGTTTTTCAGAACTGCGTTCATGTGGCGAACGGGGGAGTTTATGTACTTCTCCATGATAGGACCGCTTATACAGCCGCCTTCACAAAGGGACATTTCAATAAAGCAATTGTCAATGTTGCCGTTCTGCAGGTCCTTGAGGGCAAAGAGACATTCCTTTGTGCCGCTTACGGAAAGATATGTGTATCCGTTGTCAGGCAGATCCATGGATTTGAGAATGCCGCCGGCGATGGGGAAGCCTCGGGTGCGTCCGGCTTCACTTTCACCGAATTCGGACTCAATCTCTATCTTTGCGGCAAGACGCATCTGGTCAAATTCCTCAAAGGTCAGCACCGCATCTACGGGAGAGCCGATAGCTTCGTCCTTCTTTGCAACGCAAGGTCCTATGAAGACAACCTTTGCCTCGGGAATGCGTTTCTTAATATCAATTGCGTGGGCAATCATGGGAGATACAACGGGGGAAAGATACTTTCTCAGCTCGGGGTAATGCTTTTCGACAAGCAGATTGATGGAGTGACAGCTTGAGGAAATGATAATATCCTGCTCTTTATTGGCAATCTGCTTCTCATACTCACGCTTGACGAGCGTAGCGCCTCTTGCAGTTTCCTCAGCATCGGTAAATCCCAGCTCCTTGAGGGCTTTGGTGATTGAATTAATGCCGCAATTGTCCCAGCAGGCATAGAAGGAGGGGGCAACACTGGCAATTACGGGAGCACCGCTCTGAAGCATTACGCGTACGCGCTCGGTGTCGTCAACGATTTCCTTTGCACCCTGGGGGCAAACAACAAAGCACTGACCGCAATAGATGCACTCATCGGTTATAATATGAGCTTGGCGTCCTGAAAAACGGATTGACTTTACGGGACAGCGGCGCACACAGCGGTGGCAATAACGGCAGTCGGAGTTTTTAAGGTTGAGTATACTGGGCATGGCAAAACCTCCAAAGGTTTATTTGTGCATATTTTATCATACTAATAAAATTATAACAAGTAATAATGTTGAATTTGACACATAAAAAAGAACGATGTATAATTAAGATACTTAATTTTCAGGAGTAATTCTATGTTACAGCAAGCTATTGTCAAAAAAGCAGGGAATGACGGTCAGGCGGAGGTTCTGGTTGAACGCACGTGGATAGTCGGCGGCGACAGCGATATGACCACCGTCGTTAAGAATCCCATCGGTGCGGAGGTCGGACAGCATGTGTACATAGACATTCCCACCAAAGGAATGTTCAGAGGTGCCGCCGCGATTTATATCATTCCGCTTGTTCTGCTGTTTGCGGGCTATGCGCTTGCTTCGATGCTCGGAGCGGGAGAGGGAATCTGCATACTGTGCGGATTTGCCGCGCTGGTCGCAAGCTATTTTGCCGTTGATGACATCAGCAAAAAAATCCATGCAAAAAATCCCACACCCTATGAAATAGTAAAAGTACTTACCGATGAAGAAGTTGAAGAGAATATAAAAAACAACCAGCTCATGTGAGCGGGTTGTTTTTCTTTATTACTTTTTAGGCAGCTTACCGTAGTAGCAGCGCAGGGGACGGCGCTCGGCACCCATGAGGCAGTAATTGCAGCTTATGCACTTTACCTCGTCCTCAACGCCGTCACGCAGCTTGTTTACAAGGTCGGGCTCAAGAATGAAGGGGCGCGACATGGAAACAAAGTCTGCCTTTTCTCCATCGAGAACGGCGTGAATCTCATCCTTTGAGCGAATACCGCCTACAACAATGACGGGAACGCTGACTGCCTTTTTAATCATGCCTGCGGCTTCAACGTTGTAGGAGCGAAGAGGCTTGGGGCTTCCCATGAGAAGCTTCATAACGGGCTTCATAAGCGGCCAGGTGAATTTGGGAAGATGTTCATAGCGGAAGTTGTCCGCGCACATGATGGGGTACGGGAACTCTCCGCGGGACATATCAAAGCCCTCTTTAAGCAGACCGCAGGATACCTCGATGCCGTCAACCCCTGCTTTTTCCATGAGCTTTGCAATTTCGACGGCTTCCTCGGGCTTGATGCCGTCCTTGTCCTTCTCAAAGCAGTTCATCTTTACGATGATGGGGAAGTCACCGACCTTTTCGCGCATAGCCTTCATGCATTCGCCAACAATGCGGAAGCGGTTTTCAAGGCTGCCGCCCCATTTGTCCTTGCGGTGATTTGTGTGGGAGGAAAGGAACTCGCTCAAAAGATAGCCGTGGGCGCAGTGCAGTTGAATGCCGTCAAAGCCCGCCTTCTTGGCGCGGAGTGCGGCGTCGCCGAACTGGGCGATTATTTTTTTGATTTCCTTTTCCTTCAGCTTGTGGGGCACGTTTTCCCAGTAGAGGAAATCGCGTATTGCCGAGGGAGCAACGGTCTTCATGCCCGTTACTTTTTTGCGGGTCTGGCGTCCGCAATGGGCAATCTGGGCGAATATGGGTGCGCCTGCGGCGTGAACGCGGTCCGTAAGCTCCTTCCATGCGGGAATTAGCTCGTCGCTGTCCAGCTTCGTCATGTTGTAAAGAGGGCATTTGCCCTGCTGGGTAACTGCCATGTAGCCGGTGATAATAAGACCTGCGCCACCCTTGGCGTACTTTTCGTAGGTTTTAATAAGCTGTTCGGTGGGCTTGCCGTTTTCGTCTGCCATGCCCTCATGAGTGGCTGAGCGGATAATTCTGCTGTTAAGCTTAACTCCGCAGAGCTCTGCGGATTCAAAGGGATCGACTTTAATGCTCATATGTAAATCTCCTTATGCTTGATAAAACAAGAATATCATAAAATTCGTGGAAAATAAAGAAGAAAAGCAATAACATTGACCGTATGTGAATTTAATGGTAAATTGATGGTGCAGCAGTTTAGCGAAAGGAATAATGAATGCCTCTGTGCTTGTTATGACTGGAGGATAGAATATGAAGAAGCTCTTAACCTTCGGAATCGTGTTTGTTCTTGCGGTGGCGGTAATCTGCATAGTTGTTTTCGCCAACGACGGCGAAAAACGAGAAAACGTTGCTGTGCTTGACGCTCTCAAATTCGGAATGTCCCCATCAGAAGTCAAGCAGGTGATGGGTAATCCCGACAGTCAGGATCTGTTTGAGGAAAGCAATACTCTAAGATACCGCTATTCGACCACCCTTGACGGCGAACCCGTAGAAATCACCCTCAGCTTTCAGCGCATTTTCTTCTGGCGACATCTTAATAGCGTATACATAGTTGCAAATCCCGAAACTGAAGAAGCGGCAGATGAATTTGCCCATTACATGGCGAAAAAAATACGAGCGGAGTATTCGAATATGGACGGCTATTATGAGGAAACATCCGAAATAAAAACAAATCTGGGCGTAAGTTACGGCGCCACCGGCGTGTATTTCAGCGTAGAAATGAAAAACGGCAATGTAATCATAGACGGGACTAAGCTTCAATGAGAGTATTCCATTTGCCAATTTAATGGTAAATTGGTGATGTGGGTTCTTTTAATAGCAAGAAACCGGGTTCTACTACCTGCAGAGCAGATATTATGACCCGTAATCTGCGGATTTATCAATGCAGATACCTTGAAGTCTTCGAATATATTAGTGAAAATTGGTAGGTGATATAATGAATGATAGTGTTGTAAGGGCAATACTGAGAGCGTTGATTATTGCCCTTTTTATTAGTTTTTCGATTACCTGTTTAGCCGCTATAAAATCATCAAATTTGGGAGCATCAGGCGGGGAGATTATTAATTCTATGTATGTGTATAGCATTATACTTGGTTTGTCAATGCTTGGAGTCGGATTGTTTGTACAAAAAAGCATAAACTTACCGCTAAAATACTAAAAATACTAGGAATTT
>JAZRVW010000033.1:0-6105 GCA_045599385.1 Oscillospiraceae bacterium
AGAGCATCTTCCAGGCATGCCTGAACGCATCCATCGAGTGCGGCTGCCCCGGCGACATGATGCTGGGCGCAAACGTTGCCGGCTTCCTCAAGGTTGCTGACGCAATGATGGCACAGGGTGTTGTCTGATTTAAGGCTTAACCGAATATTTTAAAGAGAGCGCTTTGAGCGCTCTCTTTTTTTATCTTCCCGAGTTGTTTTATTCGTACAGTATTTCCAAATGGCAGGGCAGAATTGCCTCGACTCTCCGCTTTGCCTGCGCAAGCTCCTCACCCTCAAGGTGATAGTCCCAGAACGTAACCATTACGGTTTCCTTTGTTTCGGTTTCGCTGACCTCCGCAGGAATACCGCAGGAGGCGAGGACATTGTTCAGCCCCTGCTCACTGCATTCGCACTCGCCCATGCGGATAAGCGTCATCAGGGCTGTTCTGCGTGCATTGAGGTCAGCAGGTCGCGGGCATCTCGGAAAAAGGCTCTCATACCTTGAAAGTCCTTCGTTTGTAGCTGTCATGGGCAGCATCTCGGTAAAGGTGCCGTCAAGTCCTGCCTTAATCCCGTCCATAGCCGCGCCCAGAGCGTCAAGCTCCGCACAGCCTATGCCCGAATCAAGCTCGTATATGTCCAGAGGTCTCAGCGTATTTTTAAGATAATCGGAATAACTCATTCTGTCGCCTCACTTACAAGAAGCGATGCCAGCACGGGCAGTTTTTCGGGATTTGCCGCCACATCGTTTTCGGGATTATATATTGCATAGTTTTCAACACCCTCAACCCCGAAGATAATGCTTCCGAGCTCCGCTTTCTTAAGACCTTTGCCGAGGATTTTGCCCGTGAAATGATTCTCTATTGCGCTTGTGACCGCCGCAATTACCTCCTCGGCGTCATAACCGTTCTTTATTTCAAGCTCCGCCTCAACGTTGACGTTCTGCGCTGTGGGGCCGTTTACGACAACATCAACGCAGATTTCACGTCTGCCGTTCATATTATGCGAAACTCTGCCAATCAGCGCGGCATCGGGTATTCCGTTTTCAGAGGCAACCGTAATGTCAACGGTGCCTCTGCCGCGTTTTCTGGGCTGAACGGTGACTTCCGCCACGCCGTCCACAGACATGGCGGTATTTCTGTAGTAGGCAATGTTGCCCGAGTTTGCCACATTGGAGAAGCTGTCAAGCACACGCTCGCGCAGGTGCTCATCGCTCTCCTCATCACAGCCGCCGCTGAAAGCGGAGGGGTTTGTGCAGGAGCAAACGCCCTCCGGCGCAAGCTCCATGAACACAACGGTATTTGCCGCCGTATTGCCGTTTTTTCCCGGGATAATCGCCTCGGCGGGAGCATCGCAGAAAAGGCTTCCCGCGGTAATGACGCTGTCCTCAGTAACCGCAAACTCAAGCTCGTTTGCGGTAATGCAGCGAGTTCCCTCGGGTATTGTGATGTCTGCCGCAGCCGCAGTATTTACAGAAAAGCGGATAACACCGGCGGCCTTTGATGCAGGCATTCTGCTCAGACCGCGCTGAAGCGCATGGGTGTCCAGCGCCTCTCCGACTGCCGTCTGGGGAAAGCACTGGCGTTCCACATAGTCCGCCTGCGCCTGCAGAGTTGCAAGCTGGGCAGCAAAGGTTCGGAAGCGCAGAGCCATATCGCCGCCGTCGTTGAGGCTTATTCCTGTCTCTTCCTCAAAAGCGGCCTTCATTTCGTTATATATTTCGTCGATAGTCTTCATATTTCCTCCATGATTGCAGTATTAATGCTCACTACGGTGCCTGAGCAGCTGAAGCTCAGACCGAGATGGAGAACATCGCCCTCGATGCGCATATCAATGCTGTCAAGGCTGAGGTTCTCTTCGTCCGCAAGGGCCTCGGCAACAAACTCGCGGATTGCGGTTTCTCTGTCCGCAGGCTTCACCCCGCCGAGCAAAGTGTAAAGTCTGCTGCCGTAATCTGCCATGGGCCAGAATTTTCCCCTGCGCGCCGTAAGCTTCATGGTAATGCGCTGGGCAAGCTCCTCAGCGCCGCTTACGGTTTTTACTCCGCCACCCGAAAAAATGTAATCACCGTTTTCAAGCTTAAGCTCCATCTATTGACCTCCCGTTCACCTTGAGAGAGCCTTCAATCTCCAGCTCTCCCCTGATTTTCACCGTGCCGTCGTTCTTAATCAGAACTGCGGCATTTTCAGTTTCCACGCATATTTCGCCCGCCTCCATGTCCTCGGGGATTTCCCCCTCGGTCATGCCGAGGACGGCATACTCGCCGTTGTCACAGCGCAGTAAGAGCTGCTCCTCGTTTGCAATCGGAATGCGCAGAACACCTCCGCACCGGATAATTTTAAGGTTTCTCAGCTCCGCATCGGTTACAGCGGCAGGGCTTACGCCCCCGATGCTGAGCTTTCCGCCAAGCACCGAGCAGTCCTCTGCCCTGCGGCTGAGTTCGTCAATCCACATACTCACACCTCCAGAGTCAGATAAGTTCCCGCATCGTTTGCGTCGGCCCAGCAGCGCGATTTTATGATGCGGTAGCGCCCCGAAAGGTTAATCTCGGGCAGGTCAAGCTCCGCCACATCTCCCGCAAAGCCCGCAAACTGTGTCGTGAGTCCCACCTCAATTGTGTTCTTTCCCCGCGATGATTCCCTTATCTGATATTCGCCCGTATAGCGCATAGCATCGGCGCCCGTGGTTTTCGGCACGGTCAGCACGCGCCTGCAGTCACCGCCGCGTGCCTCGAATTTCTCGTTATGCACCGTATATCGTGCGCCGGTAACACGGTTTTTCACCAGCACCGAGGATATTACTCCGTAGCGGCAGTCACGGCGCTTTACGGAAAAAACCGCCGAGCTGCTGTTGATTCGCCTTACGGCACCCAGCTTGTCATTGAGGAGCATAACCCCCTCCTTTGAATATCGGGGCTGAATGCCGCAGGAATAGCGGCAGAAGCGTGAAAGCACGCTCCATTCACTTTCGCCCGAGGCAACAGTGAAGCGGTACAGCATGGGCATGCTTTTCTTTTCAATTCTGCCAAGCCCGTAAGGTGTCACATGACGGGCAATAACGGTGTCAAGGCTGAGGCTTGCATAGCTTGCCGCCTCCGCCTCATTGTCCATGAGTATTCCGGCCATGGAGCGTCCGCTTACAGTTACGCGGCTTCCCTCCTCATCGCAGGTGACGGTGTACTCGTCAACAATGCCGTAAAACACGGTTTCATCGTTGTTCAGGCCCCGGAAATAAACCGCACGCGCCAGCTTGTTCAGCATACTTTTTTCAAAGGGAAAGCTGATTTCAAAATAGTCGCAGGTTTCTCCCATGCCGTGAACGATTTCCCACTCATACAGCAGGGGAAGCGGCCAGCCCACGAATTTTGCGTCAAAAAGTGCAGCTCTCATATCACACCTCCGCTGTCAGCTTAAGCACCGTGCCCGCAGTCAGCTCGTTCAGATTTCTGATTTCGGGGTTATTGCTCAGAATGCTGTCTGCCGAGGCGCCGCTTTTCAGCACCACATCTCCGATGCTCTCGCCCTCGCCTACCGTATAAAACTCCGGTGCAAGCTCAAGCTTCACCTCGCCGCGCTTCTGTCCGTTGCTGTTCTGCCAGAATTCAAACTCGTAGTTTACATAATTTTCTTTAGGTTCCTGACGAAGCTTCAGCGAGGCGAAATAAACCTCTGCGGCGGGCCATACGGGGTGGGTGAGCAGACCGGGGCTTCCGTCGATGAAAAGCTCTGCAAGGCGCAGAAAATCCGCATAGGCATTGACGCCCACGAACTCGCCGATGCCTCTGTAAACGCACAAATCCTCACCCATGTCCTGAATGCGATAGGCCTGAAATGGCAGCTTCCTGCTTGTAAGCGCACGGCGGTGCTCCACGGTGAAGGTGTGGGGATTGTTAGGCCATGTGAAGCTTCTGAATTTCATAGGTGTCAGCATATTTTCCCTCCTAATAGGTGATAAAGCCGTTGTCGCGGCAGCGCATTTCGCGTTCGATATAGTCCGACATTTCGCTCATGCCCGGTTTTTTTGAAACGGCGGTCTCCGCAGCTTCAAAGCTTTGCACAACGGTGCTTTCCCTTGACCTTGCGGAGTTAAACGCCGATTCGTCAAAGGACGTATTGCTGTGCTTTTCCTCCTCATTGTCGAGAAGGGCAGCGTACTCAAGGCACATTTCGTCCGTGAGGCCCTTTGCCTCCTCCGACCAGGGTGCAACACCGAAAGCGCGAAGTACTCTGAAGCGAAGAATATCCATGCTCATGGTGCCATCTCCAGTCGTTTTGCGGCAAGGACTCTGACCTTTTCCGCGACGGTTTCGCCGAGGCTTCCGTTTTCCTCAATCACGCTCCAGCGGCAGCCCGTGTAAACAATGCGTCGGTCGGGCTTTACGATGACAATTGAAAAATCCTCAAGATTATGAAAATTCACGCCGTCGGAAATGGCCTCATCGGTGGCGTAAAGGCGCGTCAGCTCAAGGCGGTGGCTGAGTCCCGTTGTCATCACAGCAACGGGCTCGGAGCTGCCGAAGGCCTCGATAATCTTTTCCGTCTTGTCGGAAACCGCACGGTAGCTCTGCACGGCGGCAATTTTCTTTCCGTCGGCCTCAAGATAAATGTCGCTGCTTGTAGGAAAAGTAATATTCATTTTCTGTTCCTCCTCACACATTCAGGCAGGCCGTCAGCATAATGGTGCTGAGACCGCAGACGGCTGAAAATTCAAAGCTTACTCTGCAAAGGCCTGCGTCCTCTCCGTCGGCAACGGCGCTGATGTTGCCGTAGCTTTCGATTTTGCCTGCGGCAAGCTTTTTTTCAAGCTCAACCGCCACCTGCGAGCGAATTGCGCCACGGGTAAGAGCGTCGTTTCTTGCCCGGGCAAATTTCAGCTTCAGCGCGTTATGCACGCTTTTCAGCACGTCAATTGCCGTGACAACGGTTGCGATTTCACGCAGGCTTCTGTCTGAAACGCCGTCGGTGCTTGTCCTTGTGGTGATGCCGCGCACCGTACAGACGCACTCGCCGTCGTATTCAACGGGAGTGACTCCGTCTGCAATGAGCGTCTCAATTTCCTGCTCTGTCCATGTCCGCAAAAGCTGACCTGCGTTATTAAGTGCGTGACCGTTGAGGAAAAGCTCCGTTTCCGAGGAAATAACGCCCGCAAGGGCCGCCGCAATATTTCCGTCGGTTTCGTCGGCATTTCCGCAGATGACCATGCGTTCAAAGTTCAGGCTCTGCGCAAGCGCCGTACACTGTGCGGCGGTACCTGCGCACTCGCCTATGCCCATACAGTATTCCGTATCCTCAAGGGCTGTCTTCATTTCACCCAGCACGGCAGCGCTTCTGCTGTCGCAGATTAAAATATCTGCGCCCTTTTCCAGAAGCGAGGCAAAGGCAGCGGCATAATCCCCGCTGCTGACGGGCGCGGCGATAATTTTTCCGCAGCCGTTATAAAAAAGCGTTTTCACAAGCTTTGTCATAGGGCATATTCCGTAAGTCTGCACGGCATCGATATAGGAAACCACACCTTCGGTTTCGGTGCTGCCGCCGTTTACCTGCGCGGCAATGCCCACTGTAATGCCGCTCTGCACCGCAGCTGTGCTGCTGTTAACTATGTATTCGGCATAAATGCCGGGTCTTTCTCTGACTGTCATTTAAGCTCTCCTCTCAGCACAAAATCAGTAAAGTGTCCGCTTTCGTCGGTGTCGTGTACCAGATATACGGTGACATTCAGCGCACTTTCACAGCGGAACATCTCTGTTTCCGCATCGTACTGAGGCTCCGAATTTTCAAAGCCTCTGAACTTCACGCCGTCTATGTTCCCGATGCAGGCGCAGATATCGCCCAGCAGAGAGGTGCATTCGGGCTCCGCGTGCTCTGCGGCGGCGGGTGTGTAAATCTCAACGCCGATTTTCAGCTCCGCTTTGCTGCCGTAAAGCTCCCTGACCTCGCCGCCGCTGTCGCAGATGCCGAGGTAATTCCCGCAGCCCGAAGCGGTGATGCTGCCTGATTTCAGACTAACGGCCCCGGCGGAGGAGTCTCTGTCCAGCACGCAGCCCGGGTATTTTCCCACCGCAGGAATGCCGCTGCCGTTCAGAGTGGTTACAACCGCATCAAGTACGCTGTCAAACATTTCCGCC